>JBGUIU010000342.1:0-1762 GCA_045113275.1 Paludibacteraceae bacterium | reverse complement strand
AAAAAAGGGGAATACCACACAAGACTTTATACAAGAAGGAAACTCCCAACATACCAACATAGGATATGAGAGGAACCCATTGCCCATTTTTCAACCTTATTTTAAAGAAATCACTCATTTTATAAAACCTTAATTACGTAACAAATTATTTTATATACTTCTCCACCAACTCCTTAAACTGCTCCTTGTTTTCCTTGGCATACTGTACACTAAGGTCAGTGATGTAATCCTCGGAAGCATAGAATAAAAGTGTTTGTTGTCCATGTTAAATCTGTTTTAGGTGTTAAATACTATTTTTTCAGTTCGTTATATAGTGCCAGTCCCTTTTCTGTCAGCAAATACTTTTGGCGTGGATGACGAGGAGAGTCTGGGTATAGCATACGGACCCAACCCTCTTGTATTGCGGGATTCAGATGATACACTATAAAATTCTTTCGATCTTTTCGCCCAATCCTCTCCAACATCTGCTTTATCGACAGGGATTCCAGACCAATCGACTTAATCAACTGTATAACCAAGTCATTATCGGTTATATCATGTATGCCAAACGAACTTGTGGGGGTACTTGTGGGGGTACTTGTGGGGGTACTTGTTCGGGTACTTGTTCGGGTACCCAAATTAGGTTGCTCGCTCCATTCTTTTGTGGGGTGGATATGCAGATAGCGGTTTCGCAAGTCCCATTGTTCACCCAACAACAGATTACGGAAGAAGCGCTCCAAGTATATCGGTGTGTAATCGATGCCCTTTACAACATTCTTATAATTGGCGCGTACCAACGCATTGCGGAAGTACCAGGAATGTAGGGCAAACATATCGTTATTCACCTCAAACCCAATATGGCGCAGATAGAGTATGGAGAACACTGCCGTTGTACGTGTGTTACCTTCAGCGAAGGCATGTATCTGCCATAGACCCGAAACAAAATTAGTTATATGGGCCACCATCTCATCTTGTGAAACACCCTTATAGCTAAACTGACGTTCTTGCTCTAGGTCATAGTCTATGGCGCTACGCAAGTCTTCAAAGTTCAGGTAGTTGACCGTATCACCTTCCAGCACCCACTCCTTCTTGGTGATATTGTAGTCACGCACCTTACCCGCATGTGGAAAGACCCCTTCAAATATACGCCTATGCAATGAAACAAATCCATTAGTACTGAAATCGAATGTTTTCGACGAGAGTATCTTGGCGATATTGGCAGAAACCTTATCGGCCTCCTGCTTCCCATCGTCATCAGGCTCGTGTACCGCTTTTGACTGATAATAGCTCTTGATCAGTTCACGCACCTCATCGATATCTATATCACCCGCAATATGTTTGCGGGCAGTCTCTTTCAGATAGTCCGATGTTTTCAGACCATCCACTGCCTGCAATCCAATTGCAGTTTGCCAGATTGATGCTTTTTCTTTTTGATCCGGCTCCCCTTGGCGTATATATTCGTCAAAATTTAAATATTCGTCGGCCATATTACTTCTTGTTTCTACTATAGCGGATGCTTTCACATCATTGGAAATCTATATCACTTCGTAGGTTTTAGTATTCTCTCTCAAATAACCACCCATGTCTCACTTATGTTCTCTATTTTATTCGCACAAGACAAAAATATCGTTTTTTTCTCCTGTATACAAGTTTTAATGAATTTGGAGTATATCTTCATTTTTGTTTTTTACTCTTCTACTATAATACTGCCGGGAATTCGAACCAGTTGCTAAGTTAAGAAAATAAACTTAAATTAGCAGACATGAAAAGTAAAAGGAGAAGC
>JBGUIU010000341.1:0-2343 GCA_045113275.1 Paludibacteraceae bacterium | reverse complement strand
GAAGAAAAGACAGCTTTGAAATTGGGTATCGCTCGTATTCCTGATATCATGCTGGATAATACAGACCGAAATAGAACATCCCCATTTGCCTTTACAGGAAATCGATTTGAGTTCCGTGCTGTGGGTTCGTCTGCTAATTGTGCTGCATCAATCATTGCATTAGACTCAGCCGTTGCTCATCAATTGAATGAGTTCAGAGCAGAAGTAGATAGACTGTGTGCTGCAGGAAAAGGAAAGGATGAAGCTATATTCCAAGTCTTGAAGAAACTGATTGTAGAGTCTAAAGCCGTTCGATTTGAAGGTGACGGATACTCTGAGGAGTGGAAGAAAGAAGCAGCTAAACGTGGATTGACAAATATTACCAGTGCACCAGAAGCTATTGGAAAGTATTTGGATGATTCATCGAAGGAGGTCTTGATAGGAGAGCATATCTTCAATGAAATAGAACTTCATGGACGTGTGGAGGTGGAGTATGAAAAATTCTCTAAGAAAGTCCAAATTGAATCGCGTACCTTAGGCGATATAGCCCTTAACCATATTGTTCCTACGGCGGTTGCTTATCAAAATCGATTGATTGAAAATCTATGCGGATTAAAGCAATTGTTCTCCAATGAGGAATATGAAGAGTTGTCGGAGGATCGTAAGGACTTGATACGTGAGATCTCTTCGCATGTGACGGCGATTAAGAAATTGCTTAAGCGAATGACAGAGGAGCGTAGAGAGGCCAACACTTCAGAGAATGAGGAGAAAAAGGCTATTGCATACGATAAGGTGGTTCGTCCGACGATGGAGGAGATACGTCTTCATATTGATGCATTGGAATTGGTGATAGATGATGATATTTGGCCTTTGCCAAAATATAGAGAATTGTTATTTGCTAAATAAGATAATTCCTATAATTATAGGAAGAGACGCACGACTGTGCGTCTCTTTTTCTTTATAGTTTTTATACAGAATCACTGATATTTAAATAAGATATCTCTTTTATCGGTTATAGTACACCTTGAAAAACGTACATTCCAGGAAATAGATGTTTTAAATCTGTTGGTTGAGAAAAGAGACCGAAGACAGAAGAGCCTGATCCCGACATAGAAGCGTATATAGCTCCATTTTCGTAGAGTGTTTCTTTGATTCGTTTGATGGTAGGATGGTTAGGGAATATACTTTGTTCAAAATCATTTACGATATTACCTTTCCACGTATCCATAGGTTGTTGTATCTTTTCGCAAACGGATACACTTGTTTTTTGAGGGTGTACGTGAGCGTATGCTTCTTTTGTAGAGATATAATCATCCGGTTTCACCAGAACCATGAATGTATCTTTTAGAGATAGCTGGATAGGTGAGAAAATCGTTCCGATGCCAGTTGCATACGTAGGCTGGTTCCGAATAAAGAACGGGCAGTCAGCCCCTAATTTACTAGCGTATGATTCTAGCTGTTCGGTAGATAAACCTAAATTGAACAGTTGGTTTAGTCCCATTAGCGTGAAAGCCGCATCCGAAGAACCGCCTCCTAAACCAGCGCCGAAAGGAATGATTTTTTCAAGATATATATCCACGGCAGGAATTGAAAAATCGGCTGCCAGAAGTCGGTAAGCTTTCATGATTAGATTATCCTGGCTATCACCATCAATAGGTATGCCGGCAAGATGGAGATGGGTCTGATCAGATTTTGAACAAACGATCTCTAAAATATCTTTGATGGGGATAGGATAGAAGATGCTTTCGATGTTGTGATAGTTATCGGGTCTTTTTTCTGTTATGTTCAGACCGATATTTATTTTAGCGTTTGGAAATAGAACCATGTTTATTAAGAATTTAATATGATTGAAAGGATTGAACGTGTGAATTACACTCGGCAGCCCTATATCATTAAACAAAGGTACGTAAAAATTAACATTTCTCAATGAAATACCTGTGATTTTTTGTATCTGAAAATGTTTTTTTTTAAAATAAAATTTGTATTTTTGAAACATCTTTGCAATCTTGAATTTGACATGTCTAATTCGGAGGGAAAATTTATGGAAGACAGGTTGGTTACATTAGCCACGCATACATATGAGAAAGCACAGATATTACGGTCTGTATTGGAGATCTATGGGATTGATGTGTATGTACAGGATGTGAATCCGTTGTTACCGGCGATGCCTTTCAGTTATAAGGTGAGAGTCAAAGAGAGTGATTTGCAAAGGGCCTTGAGTGTCATAGAAAATATGAAGAATTCGGAGCAGAGTTCGCAGGAAGAGGATGAGAAGGGGATATTGTTGATGCCTGTCGATTTTTCCGAATATACGATCAAGTTATGTGAGCTTGGGTTTCAGATGGCATCTGTGATGGGATTGCG
>JBGUIU010000340.1:0-4866 GCA_045113275.1 Paludibacteraceae bacterium | reverse complement strand
CAAATCGAAATTCAGCATCTTTCCCACCGAATCCTCAGGAACTGGATTAGCAGCAAACCACTCGTTCAAGTCGCTGCCGGCAGGAATCGTTTTGAAGGTTGGGGTAAACGTGGAGAAAGTGAACTGTGTTGCCTCTGAAGCATCAGAATTGCCCAAACTGGCATTTCCCTTAGCCAAAATTTTCAACACATAGTTTACGTCTTCCTCACGATCCAATGTCACCGTACACCCCTCTACGAGAGAATCGGTCAAAGCCACGCTCATATTGCTGGCATCATAAAGTGTCACTTGATAACCACTTGCGCCATAGACCACAGGCCATACGATGGTCTGCTTCTTACCATCTGCACTTGCAGTGAGAGTGAATTCTTTCGGAGATTCCAACTGAGCATTTCGCACCTTGGCTCCAAACTGCTCGTTTTCATCAAATCCATCCTGTGCGCAAGAAACAAACATGAATGCGCCCGTAGTTATAGCTACAAAGCCACATAGCTTTCCAAAAGCTAAATGATGTTTTTTTCTCATAAAATAGTTTTAAGTTATTATACATGTATATATAGAATTCTGTTTTAAAGACGATAGAAATATAATAATGTAATCAAAAAACCTAAAACTTATTTTAAAAAATTAAAAAAAAGAGGCACCAGAATCTATCGGATGCCTCTCTTTTATTTGGTTGCAGATTTCAGATTTCAAGTTTCAGGATTCAGGTTTAATCCTTAATCTTTAATCTTTCATCTTTAATCCTTCATCTTTCATCTTACTTCACGTACTTCCGTCCGTTCTTGATGATGATGCCCTTGGCGGTATTGGCGTTCACGCGCTGACCGGCCAGGTTGTAGGCAGGAGCATCGCTCCGCTCGGCCTCAACGCCGCGGATGCCTGTCGGCTCAATTCCAAGAGCTTCACGCAGAGCCTTCAGGGCGTCGAAGAGACTCTCGGAGATTACGCCCTCGAGGGCCTTCTCCGCCTTTTCCACAGCCTTGCGTGCAGCATCATCGGCTAAACCGTATGCATCCTCCTCTGTACAGAAATTAAAGTCGTTGGCAAAACGAGCACCGTCACCGGAAGCAATCGTAGTCCATGAAGTGTTCTTATCCTTTGAATTGGTAATCGTACAGTTACCCTGTAAGAACTTCTGTAGACGGGCACAGTAATAAAGAATATTATTATTAAAGGTAATTGAATAAGCAGCTGCATTAGGTGTATTATTGGCAAACTCCTTATCTGAGAATGTCATGATGAAAGTATTATCCGTCAATGTTGCACTACCAGTAGCTGAATCAAACATAGATGTCATGTTGTTTCTGTTGAAACGGATCATACGGTTCTTGGAATTACTCTTCAGATTATAGATAGTGCTGTTCTTAATAGTGACATTGCGGATAGCACTTGAACCCCAAGACTGTCCGTCTTTATAATAACAAGTTTGTCCATAGCAACATAATACGGCAGCGTCACCAAACTTGGTTCCGTCGTTATCCAACTGAACGATACAGTTGTCAATACGTACATCTACAGCCGACCACGCCTTCTCACCAATATAGAAGAGACACATCTTCACATTTTTGAACATACAATCCTGGAAGATCAGCGGGTCATAAAGAATATAACTTTTATCAGGGAATCCGAAGTTTGGACCTTCCAAAGAGGATGGCGGATTGTTTGAACACTCTACCACACCCTTTGAGTTCTGCTCTGTGGCATCAAATTTAATCCACTTGATCTTCAGTCCGGCAGCTGTGCGGATTACACCGTCGTAACCGATAGTAACGATCGGACGATGAATCTTGTCACCACGGAATGTTACCTTGTGTGTACCGAAATCAACCTCTGAGTTCAGTGTGTAGTTTCCGTTTGCCTGCAACTCGAAAGCCTGCTCATCTTCTGTGTCAATTAAATGACTGTTGATAAAGTCAGCAATGTCGGTGCCAACAGGTATGATCTATGCTTCCACCATGGTGCTGTAAGCATAAACAGTAGGATCCGGAGCCGCTGTGTTGTTCAGCTTCTCATTACCTAATGTCTTCACACTCACACTGTACTTGGTATCATCTGCCTTGTCAAAAAGGAATGATACACCATCCACTGTCCCGTCATAAACCACAACAGGATTGGCAGGATCATCAACATTGTCCACATGGCAGTAGTAACCACCGGCACCTGGAACAACATCCCATGTAACACGAATACTCTCAGTACCATCGGCATTCACCACAGAAGAGAAGCTACTCTTCGACAGTTCCGGAGATGCAAGCTGAGAATCATGGACATTACTTGTGAATGTCTCTTCGCCGTCAAATCCTTTGGTACAAGATACAAAAAGGGCAACTGTCATTAAAAACAAGATCCCCTTTATCACCTCTCGGCCACAGGAAAGACTTTTGATTCGATTTAGTCTTTTGTTCATAAGGTTATAATTTGGTTTGAAAAAATATTAAACTCAACAATAAACTGAAATTACTATAAAGACGTAATAACCAAACACATGTAATTAATAATAATATGAATTAATATTTACATTTTAATTTGATTCTTTTTACTTTTCAATATATCCACATAATTAAACCTTAAGGCAAAGAAAACAGAAAAATATCCCTAATAAAAAGATATTGTTTTTATGAGAACAAAAAAAAAGGAGAGGCATCCGAAAAACGAAAGCCTCTCCTTTATGATTGTATATTCATCACTCTCAAGTTCCCCTATCAGAAGAAAATGAGTGGTGCAATTTTGAAACAAAAAGAATGCTTTGTAAAATGAGCTTTAAACAAAAAGACAGACTTCGCCATTGCGAAGTCTGTCTTTATACAATTAAATATTACTTTATAGAATCAATCAGAACCAGCGGGGATCGCCAATTTCGAAGGCTGACTGCTTGAAGTTGCCGTTATCGGCATCCTCGAAAGCAACAACGCCAGCAACACTGTTCTTAATAGGCTCATCGTCATCACCTGTGCTTTCAGCCTCATTGGTGTCGGTTCTTACACCATCATCACCATCAAAGTTGAACAAGTTGCCATCAATATCCCAAATGGGGTTCTTTCCGCTCTGGCCACCATTCATACCCTTAATCACCTGACCGTTCTTACCGCAGTTCACAAAGATGTTGTTCTTAACGGTATAAGCCAGCCACTTCTGATTGTTCTGACGATGAGTGAAGAAATTCTTAGTCTTGGCAAGATTGTAGAAAGTACTGTTCTCAAAGTCGAACTTCTGGATACCGTCTGCATTCAATTCTGTAAGCCTCTGACCACTTTGACTGCTGAAGAAAGCCTTTGTAGTAGCTGTGGCGGCATAAACAGTAGAGTTCAGGATATTGAAGTTAGCAACAGCGCTGCCCTTTGTAAAATCAACTGTCGTAGCATCAGCCACCTGTGCAAGGATGCAGTTTATAACATTTAAGTTAAAAATAAGATTTCCTTTGCCCTGACTATAGAAGAGGGACTTGCTGCAAGAGATAAAAGCGTCCTTAAAGGTGATATCGTTAATATAGCCGACAACACCTTCTGGAGCAGCCTCAAGTTCGACAATGTTAGTGGTAGCTGTAATCTTAGCACCATTGCCCTCAATGGTTAAAGGAATAGCGGTCACGATAGGAGCAGAAACTGTATATTCACCATCTTTTTCGAGCTTAATGGTTGCAGAAGGAACGTTCTCCTTGTCAACTGCAGCCCAAACCTCTGCCAAGTCAGCGCCACTCTTAGCCTCGACAGCAACTGGCTTCTTGGAGAATGTCACACTGATAAGGTTATTGGCATCGAAAGCCAAAGCCTGACCGTCACTTGTGATAACGTTCATCTGATAATCGCTCTGAGCATTAACTGCGCCAGCCACTGCGAGCATAGCAACGATTGCGGTAAAAATTCTCTTTTTCATAATTGTATGTTTTTTTATTGTTATTCTTAAAATAAAATTAGTTATTTGTTAATGATTTTATAGCTGCTGTTCGGAGTGCGAACCACGTGAATGCCCTTGCCGAATGCATTGAGGTCAGCTTTCACACTTCCGCTCTCACCCACAACGATCTGGCCTTCTTCCTGACCGCCAGCGTTATAAACACGAATCACAGTACCTGGAGCAAAACCAGAGAACTTTGCCGTGGGAACAACCTGCTTAATAGCTGTTGCTTCACCTTCACCATCGAATGGCTTAGCAGAATTCTCAGCAAACTTGAGTTCATACTTCAGCAAATCACCAACCGCAATCTCTGCATAGACAGGATTAGTAGCGGCTACTTTCAGTAAACCATCCTCTACCAGAAGAACGGGAAATTCCGACAAAGGAATCTCCGTAACACCACCGCCCTTTTCGGTAATACACAAATACTGAGTCTGGGCAGACATCGTTGTCGATGTTGCCAAAAGCATCAGCATCGCAAAAAATTTCACGATAAAACTTTTTTTCATGTCATTTGGTTTTAAAGTTAGTAATTATAAAATTATTTTGTTTATAGCAGATTTGTTCTTCATTCGGAAAACGCACCTGTTTCGGTTTCTTATGATTAGATATTTGGGACAAAAATAATAAAAAGGTGTGAACTTTCCAAATTTTTTAAGAAAAAGTAGTAAAAAGAACTTTTTGCGATACTTTTTTCTTCAGATTGAAGCCGCCCTTTTGGCCGCCCTTTGATTGATTTCGCCCTAACGGGGCCTTGTCACCTACAGAAATCTGAAAAAACTATCTTACATGTAAAACAGGGGTGTTTTACCTTGTCTTTTTTCAATTATTGACTTTTAAAAATGGCATTCTTACAAAGCAAAATAGGGGTGTTTTGCAGGTGGTGAGTAATTAGGCCCTAATCACTCTTCAAAATTGACAAAAATGAGGAGTGATTAAGCCCTAATCACTCCTCAAAACTGACGAAAA
>JBGUIU010000339.1:0-1907 GCA_045113275.1 Paludibacteraceae bacterium | reverse complement strand
GGTAAATTGCAAAAGTAAATGCAACATTTTAAGGATAGCTGAAAAAGGATAGAAAAAAGCACAAAAAAAGGAATGTTTTGCAAAAGTAAATGCAAAAAAAGAACGAAGAGATGGCTCAAAAACAAAAGTGAACAGGCATACTGAAGAGAGGCGAAACCAACTTGAACTGATTAGGAACAAGTAAATGCAAGCCTTAGATAAAGAAAAATATTGAATTACTGGATGAAGCTGACTACAATAATAAAAGAATCGCTCTTACTTTAGAAGAGATGGCGACAAGACAATGTCTTTCGGATCCAAGAGCTTATATGGGAACAAAGAAAGGATATGTTCACCATATAAGAACGAAAAGACCTCAAAAGGAGATTTGCCACTGAGAGAAGCACGTTTATAAGAGTTGACGTGGCTCATAACAAGGTCAATATCCGATTGAGAAAGGGTGTCAAAGGAAGAACCCTTGGGAAGGATCCTTCGGATCAGAGTATGATTCTCTTCGACACGAGGTTTTTGGAAAGGCGCCTGAGGATCACAGTAAAACAAATGAGATCTGCGAGAGCCATCTGGAGCGAATTCAATGGCAGCGGGATTAGAAAACTCGCTGCCATTATCAGCAATGATCACCGGAAAGAGATCGGAGAAGATATGTTTCCCCAGCAGATCCTGTAAATGATTGAAACAATCAATTACAGATTGAGAATCATTTCGGTCTCTAAGAAAAGCCAGCATAAAATTACAGTTTGAAAAAATGATAGTAAGGAGAGTTTTCCCGCCGCGGGAACCGATGACGGAGTCAATTTCGACAGGAGGAAAATCGCAGACTTCGTTTCTGAAAAGGAGATAATCGTGCCAGGTACGGTTGACCCTGCATTTTTTATCTACTTTCAGAGGAGTAGATTTCGACTTGCGCGGTTTCATTTTGATAACACGGGGCAAATCCCAATTTTTGAAGTCCAGCAGACCGGCACGGGTATATGTATAGATCGATCTGGAGGAAAAGGAAATTGAATCAGGATTAGACATAATCACATGATTTATGGATTGCCCCTGATGAATCGGATCAGCCATGATCTCATTGAGATTCTTTATCTCAGCCTCTGTGATGTTAAACCCAGAACGAGCTTCAGATAAAAGGAACTCATAACTTCTTTGTGCTTTCTCCGCCCGATAGAATTGTTTTCTGAGAGAGCAGGAGCGGTTCTGTTGGCAGCCATTGCAAACAAATGGTGCTCTGTTCAGTTTAGGACAAAATACCTCATCGAAATCCGTACATTTTTGATTGCAGAAATTACAGGTTCTGCATAAAGGATGCTCTCTCTTTTTGCATATGGAGCAGATATTCCTTTTGGTGCAAGAGAATGAGATTTTGCATCGGTTGGGTATTCTCCCATAAGGAGTTTGATTTCGCTCAATTCTACGGGCTTTAACCTCTCTGGATACGGTCGACGTCGATTTTCCGATCGTCTTTCCGATTTTGGTAAAACTCATATTTTGATTGAGCATAGACTCGATTTGTTTTCGGTCTTCCAGGGTCAGGTGTTCTTTAGTTGACATGGTTTTTTCCTTTCCGTCAGCTTCATCACCTTGTTAACGTTTTTGAAAAGGTAAATGCAACAAGCTCCCCCATGGGGGAGCTCAGGTTTCCCACGTCTCTTTGGAACAACTTAATGCAACACCTGTTTGGATCAAGTAAATGCAACACTCTGATTACCTCTGGATGATCTCTTGTTGCATTTAACTTTTCAATTTACATTTTTTTTCAAAAAAATAACGAATCGCAGGAATTTTGTTGTACTCTGGTAAAAGTCTGGTATAATATCAAATCGTTGGGCGCGTAGCTCAGTTGGTTAGAGCGCTTGTATCACACACAAGAGGTTTCGGGGGTTCGAGTCCCTCCGCGCCCACTCAAA
>JBGUIU010000338.1:0-1589 GCA_045113275.1 Paludibacteraceae bacterium | reverse complement strand
TTGCCTGCTTCATATCCATGTTATTTACCTCCTCGCACCTCGGTGCCTGTTTATAAGAGAAATGAATATTCCTACAAATCCCGATTTTTCTTTTGATTATTATATCATTTTCATTCAATGATTTCCTCAAGAACCCGAACGGCAAGCGCTACCATATCTCTGCAGGTCGTGGTGAATAATTCGTGCTTTACAGCGTATTCTACTCCCTCCTGCGTGGTAATATCACAGCCGAGTATCTCATTGCAGATATATGTTCCGTTAAGTTCCTTAAAGCGATCCAGAAAACGGTTAGTCATCTGATTGGTTTTGTTTCGACTGTCGAGATCGTCTTTATCGGCTTGACCGTACATCATTCCGAGCACCATTAACGCTCCCGAACAAGCTCCGCACACCTCGCCTTTTCTCATTCCTGCGTTAAAGCAGGCGGCGATTTTCAACGCTTGTTCTTCCGTTAATCCGAGCTCGTCGGCATATGCGGCAAGAACAGACTGTGAGCAATGAAATTTATCTTTGAAATAGGATAACGCTTTTTCTTCGTGTGTCATTTAAATCCTCTCCTTAGTATAGATTAATGCTGTAAATCAGAATTTTGAACAGGAAAAGTATACATTATTTCCCGAAGATCTTTTCCACCGATATTATCAGTCATGTATTCATTAGAACACCAAAAACCATTTTTTTCATAGAACCTTCTTGCACTCCAATTATCCTCTAAAACCCACAGCAAAAGTTTCGTAAATCCAAGCAAGTTTAATTCTTCTATACATTTTCTCAAAAGATGATTACCATAGCCTTTACCTATATAATCAGGCAGAAAATAGATTGAAACGATCTCTCCATATTCGCTGAACTTTTCCCATCTGGATTTGCAGAAACTTGCAGTTCCGATTATCATTTCATTCTCTATTAATACAAGTGTATGAAGTCCTGTTTTGGTAACGGTGTTTGCCCAGCGACCTTTGGGTATGCTGTTGAGATAATCTTGCGGAATAATGTCTCTATATGCGTATTTCCAACTGCATTCATATATATTGCTTATTTCAAGGAGATCATCCTTTTGTTGTAAATATCGTATTATCATTTTCAGCCTACTTTCAAAATTCCGATTTATTTTTCTATAAGTAAATAATTATAGTTTTCCCGATGTAAATACTCATTTTAATCTCCCGTAAGCATTTCTGACAATTCCATCCGAAAGAATATGCATTTTCACATTTCTTTGCAATGAGGTGTTTTCGGGTAAAGTATAATAATCTGTCGTTCTTGTATTGTATAGCCATTCAATGAAGTCTGTACTGATTTCGCCTTCGTCGAATATCTCAAAACGGTTTTGAAAGCTAAGTATGTTTGAGCTATCCTTTAGCATTCCTCTTAATTGCGTATCCAGAAGCCAAGAATGGCAGCGATATTCAGCTTTTGATAATTCAGGATAATGTTCAGAGAAAAATTGCCTTGCGTTTGCTAATGATTCGTCAATAGCAGGGGGTGAAAAGTCAACATCAGACGGAATATGAATATCGATGACGATCTTATCTTCATTATGCTTCATTTCATATTCCAGCTCACCGATCCTAAACAGATGACAACCC
>JBGUIU010000337.1:0-17048 GCA_045113275.1 Paludibacteraceae bacterium | reverse complement strand
CTTTCGTCGGAGAGAGGTTTATCCCATAAGATTTTCCCTTTTTCGGGTTCTATCAGTTCATTTATTGTGTTTTGTAACGAGTCGAGCAGTTCTTTCTCTCTCTTCTTGGAACGTCTTCCCTTTGCTTCGTAAAGTGTTTTACTGAAATAAGCATCGTAGGAGATACGAAAGTCCTCGTCATCCTCATGAGGGAAGAACGAAACAGCGGCACTGTATTTTATATTACCGGCATCAGAATCGGATATGAGCCAAACTGCAGCAGCTCTGCGTTGTACACCGTTGTATTTTAGGTCGGCTTCAAAATAGCGTTGATAAACATTGATTTCTGCCATAGGTATCGTATGATTGAATGTTTGAGTATTTGATCACCTTGAAATCACCTTGTTTCAAGGATTGTAATTCCCAAAGTTAAGAGATTTTGGGTATAGTACAAAGAGAATTTTTCCAAATGTAATGATAGAAAGCATAACTAATTGATTATACTGATATAATAATTAACTAGGATAGTCGTTAATTCTTCGTAGCAATCGTTGATGTGTGATGTGAGAGATTGAGTAGAAATTTGTTTGTTGCAAACGTTAACTTTCTTTGCTATATTACAAAATAACTTCTAATTTTGTGTGGCTAAAAAATAGAAAATTGGCCGTTTGTTTTTAAGAGTGATAGTAAGATTAATATGAATAAAAGATTTTCGTTTCAAATCCTTTCCATTTCACTTTCTTTGTTTTTCTTTTCGTGTGGAAATGGAGGGTCCTCAAATGGGGCAGAAGCACCTGTGAATGATAGTATAATAGCCGTTTGTGATTCAGATACAATTGTAAAAAATGATACACTGGTGGATTCTTTGGCGATAACAAAGAAGAAGGATTCTGTGCTTATACGTCGAGAACCGATTGTAAAAGGACCTTTGCTGGTTCCTCAGGTCAAGGTGAAAGGTATCTATGTGACGGGTCCGACAGCTGGATCCAAGCGCATGAAGGAAATGCTGGAGTTGATTGAATCGACAGAGATGAATTCTATCGTCTTAGATGTGAAAAACGATGGAGGAAACATCACCTACAAGATCAATTATCAACCTGCGGAAGATGCCGGAGCCTGCATGCGGTATGTTAAGGACATGCCTGCGTTGATACGTGAACTGCATGAAAAAGGTATATATGTGATTGGACGTATTGTTTGTTTTAAGGATCCATATTTAGCCAAATATAAGCCAGAATTAGCATTATGCAAACCCAATGGTGGAGCGGTGACAGATGGAAAAGGGTTACCATGGGTGAATCCTTATAAGAAAGATGTGTGGGATTATCTATGTGGATTAGCTGAGCAGGCTACTTTGGATGGATTTGATGAGATCCAGTTTGATTATGTACGTTTCCCTATTGGAACAGATGCCAATCAAGCAGACTATGGAGTGGATTTATCAACCTATTCAAGAGAACAGTGTCTGACAGATTTCTTTGCGTATGTTCAGAAACGTTTGCATGCTAAGAATATCGTATTTGGTGCAGATTTGTTTGGTACCATTATCGGCAGTGAAATCGATAGAGACAGAACAGGACAGGACTATGTGGAGATTGCCACAATGATGGATGCCGTATGTCCTATGATTTATCCGTCTCACTACGGACATGGCACATTTGGAATAAATGTACCAGATGCTGATCCGTATCGTACAATATATAAGGCATTGCTTCTATCGAAAGAACAATTGAGTCGCAAGGATTCAATCGTACCAATCGCTGTTATTCGACCATGGTTACAGTGTTTCACTGCACCATGGGTGAAAGGACATATCACGTATGGCAGCAAGCAGATAAAAGATCAGATACAAGCAGTGTATGATGCAGGTTACGAAGAGTGGATTCTTTGGAATGCATCTAACAAATATGGTCAGGTAAAAAATGCACTGATAAAAGGAAAGATTGTTGAGCCGCTTCCAAAGATTGTTGAGCCGCTTCCAGAAGACACGATAATGGCTGTGGTTGATACGGTGGCTCATGAGGATTGACAAATTTATTTTGATAGTTGTTGGATATCTATTAAATTTGTATTTTATAGTTGTATAAAGAGAAAATAAATATTCTAATAATAAAGATATGGATAGAGAAACGTTATTTGAAAACATCAAAAGAAAACAGTCGTTCTTGTGTGTAGGATTGGATACAGATGTAAATAAGATACCAGAATTTTTATTCGATCGAGATGGCGAAGCCTTAGATCCTATATTTGAGTTCAATAAGAATATCATTGATGCTACGGCTGATTTATGTGTAGCATACAAGCCTAATGTGGCTTTTTATGAAAGTCTCGGATTGCAGGGTTGGGATGTACTCGAAAGAACTGTAGATTATATCCGTACAAATTATCCAGATCAGTTTATCATTGCAGATGCTAAAAGAGGAGATATCGGAAACACCTCTGCAATGTATGCACGTACTTTCTTTGGCTCGTTGGATGTAGATTCAGTAACCGTTGCTCCTTATATGGGAGAAGATTCCGTATCACCATTCTTAACAGAAGAATATAAAGGTAAGTGGGTAACCTTATTAGCCTTGACATCCAATAAGGGTGCATTTGATTTCCAGTTCATGGAAGATAAAGAATCAGGAGATCGTTTGTTTGAGAAAGTATTAAAAACATCTTTGAAGTGGGGTAATGAAGATAATATGATGTATGTGGTTGGCGCCACTAAAGCAGAGATGTTGTCAGATATACGTAAGATTATTCCTAATCATTTCCTTTTAGTTCCAGGCGTAGGAGCACAAGGCGGAAGCTTAGCAGAAGTTGTTAAATATGGAATGAATAGTCAATGTGGTTTGTTGGTGAACTCTTCGAGAGCAATCTTATATGCATCCAATGGAGAAGATTACGCAAAAGCAGCTCGAATTGAAGCACAAAAAGTACAACAACAAATGGCTGAATTCTTAAAGAGCCTATAATCTTTTTCTCTTGTAGATGTATAATAAGAAAAAGATAATCAATGATCCAGTTCATGGGTTCATAACCATCCCGAGTGAGATGTTGTATGATCTGATACAACATCCCTATTTTCAACGTTTGAACAGGATCAAACAGCTAGGCATGAGCTTCCTGGTATATCCAGGTGCTCAGCATACACGATTCCAACATTCGTTGGGGGCTATGCATTTGATGAGTGAGTCAATTGCACAGTTAAGAGCCAAAGGCATAGAGATAACAGACGATGAGTCGTCCGCTGTTCTAGCTGCAATCTTATTGCATGACATAGGACATGCGCCTTTTTCTCATGTGTTGGAGGATACCCTTACGAAAGATATAACGCACGAAGAAATCTCCTTACTGATGATGCAGAAAATCAATCAGGAGATGGGCGGTGCCTTAGAGATGGCCATCGATATCTATCAAAATCGATATCATAAGAAGTTTCTACATCAGTTAGTGTCCAGTCAGCTAGATATGGATCGATTGGATTATCTGATACGAGATAGTTTCTTTACGGGGGTAGTGGAAGGAGCCGTTGGTGCGGCCCGAATCATCAAGATGCTGAATGTCTATGACGATGAATTGGTGGTAGAGGCAAAGGGAGTTTACTCGATTGAGAAGTTCCTAATCGCCAGGCGAATGATGTATTGGCAGGTTTATTTACATAAAACCTCTGTTTCGGCAGAACAAGTGTTGATTAAGACATTGGAAAGAGCCAAGGAGTTGTCCAGAAAAGGTTATGCATTATTTGCTGCGCCGCAGTTGGATTATTTCTTGAAGAAGGATGTTACGAAAGAGGATTTCTTGGCGTCGGATGAACCACTTGATTATTATTCAAGATTTGATGATTCAGACATTATGAGTGCCATAAAAGTATGGTCAACATGCGATGATAAGATTTTGTCGCTGTTATGTCGTAATCTGATGAATCGAAAGCTGTTTAAGATGGAGGTGAGGGAACATCGTCCCGCCAAGCAAGAAGAGAATGATTTGGTGAAGAAGTTAGCCGACAAGTTGAATATTAATGAGAAAGAAGCACGTTATTTAGTGACATTGCATCCAGCATCAGCATATACATATCGACCGAAAGCCGATTCAATAAAAGTGTTGTATGCAGAGGGGGAGTTGAAAGATATTACAGAAGCGTCTGACATCTTAAATTTAACACTATTAAGTAAACATGAAAAGAAGTATTATTTTGGATATGTTAAAGACAAAGATTTGTTTTAAATGAAATAGTTGTAAATAAAAACATTCTCAAAGTTTAAAATTTTCTAAAAACAAGTATAGTAACTAATTGTTTTTCCTTATTTTTGCAAAAAAATATATTTATGGAGTTTTCAGCGCAACAAATAGCCGATTACCTAAAAGGTAAGGTGGTTGGAAATCCAGAAATTAAGGTTTCTAATTTTTCCAAGATAGAATCGGGTGAACCAGGAACATTGACGTTCTTGTCCAATCCGAAGTACAATGACTACATTTATACGACGAAGGCGAGTGTCGTTTTGGTGAATGATGATTTCGTACCAAAACAGGAATTGAATTTGACACTGATAAAGGTTGCTAATTCGTATGATGCATTAGCGTCGTTGTTGACGTTAGTTGATAGTTTTAAACCCAAGAAAACAGGTGTTTCTTCATTAGCCGTGATATCAGAAAAAGCTACGATAGGAGAGAATCCTTATATAGGAGCTTATTCAGTGATAGAAGAGGGCGTGAAGATTGGAAAGAATGCACAGATATATCCTCATGTTTATATTGGCGACAATGTTCAGATTGGAGATAATGTGATATTATATCCAGGGGTGAAGATATATAAAGAGTGTGTGATAGGAAATAATTGTACAATTCATGCAGGTTCTGTGATTGGTTCGGATGGATTTGGATTCGCACCAACAGCAGATGGAAAATATGACAAGATTCCGCAGATTGGAATAGTGGAGATAAAGGATGATGTAGAGATTGGTGCCAATACAACAGTTGACCGCTCTACGATGGGAGCCACTGTTATAGGAAAAGGTGTAAAAATCGATAATCTGGTACAGATTGCACATAATGTAGAAGTAGGAGAGAACACAGTAATGGCGGCATTGACTGGCATTGCAGGATCTACTAAGATTGGTAAGCATTGTATGTTTGGAGGACAGTCTGGTGTGACAGGTCATTTGTCAATTGCCGATGGTTCAGTTATGGCTGCACGTTGTGGTGTTGCCAATAACATAAAGAATCCAAATGGAATGTATCACGGATATCCTCATATGGATGCAAAGTTGTTTCAAAAAGCATACGCATGTTTTAAGAGTTTCCCAGTCTTCCGTCAGGATTTGATGGATCTACAGAAACAAGTGAAAGAACTTCAGGAAAAATTAAATAATAAAGAATAACCATTATGCCTAAACAAAAAACACTAAGAGAATCATTTTCTTTAAACGGAAAAGGCTTACATACCGGTTTGAATGTGAACATCACCTTTTTGCCTGCACCTCCTAATTATGGATATAAGATACAGCGAATGGATATGGAGGGTCAGCCTATCATTGATGCATTAGCTGAAAATGTTGTTGAGACATCTAGGGGGACTGTTATTGCAAAAGGCGATGTTAAGGTGAGTACGATAGAGCATGCAATGTCTGCTCTATATGCGTTGGAGATAGATAACTGTTTGATTCAAGTTGACCAACCTGAGTTTCCTATCTTGGATGGTAGTGCCATTCAGTATGTAAATGAAATCGAACGAGTTGGTATTGAAGAACAAAATATTGAAAAAGAGTATTATACGATAACAAAGAAGGTTGAGTATAAGGATCCTAATGGCGTTTCATCCATTGTTATTTTACCAAGTGATACATTCAGTTTGAGTGTTTTGGTTTCGTATCCTTCTTGTATCTTATCGAATCAATATGCAACATTGGATTCTTTGTCTGATTATTCAAAGGAGGTTGCTTCTTCTCGTACGTTTGTATTTGTACGTGAGATAGAGCAGCTGTTGAAGTTGAATTTGATCAAAGGCGGAGATTTAGACAATGCGATTGTTATTTACGATAAAGAGATGCAGCAATCAGAGATAGATAACTTGACAAGTTTGTTGGGTATGGATTCTATCTCAGTTTCTCAGTTAGGATATTTGCAGAAACGTCCGTTGGCCTTTACAAATGAACCAGCACGTCACAAACTTTTGGATGTGATAGGTGATTTAGCCTTGATTGGAAAGCCTATTAAAGGTCATGTGATTGCAACATGTCCAGGCCATACAGTTAATACTGAGTTTGCAAAAAAGATTCGTAAAGAGTTAAGACGACAGGATATTATCTTCCCTATATATGACCCATCTAAGGCACCGATTATGGATATTAACAAGATAAAGACTTTGTTACCACATCGTTGGCCTTTCTTGTTGATAGACAAGATTATAGAATTAAAGGAAAGAGGTGTCGTAGGTGTGAAAAATGTGGCAGGAAATGAACAGTTTTTTGTCGGACATTTTCCACAAGAACCCGTTATGCCAGGCGTTCTGTTGGTAGAGGCAATGGCTCAGACAGGAGGTATTTTGGTGTTAAGTGGATTGGATGAGCCAGAACGTTATTCAACTTATTTCTTATCTATCGATAAGGTGAAGTTTAGAAATAAGGTGGTTCCAGGGGATACGGTAATCTTCAAGTTAGATTTGCTTACAGATATAAGACGCGGGTGTGCATACATGAAAGGTTATGCAATTGTTGCAGATAAAATTGCAGCAGAGGCAGAATTTTTAGCACAAGTCGTGAAAAACAAATAATTATATATGATACAAGAATTGTCTTTTATTCATCCAGAAGCGAAAATTGGAGCCAATGTTGAGATTGGTCCGTTTGTTTACATTGATAAGAATGTAGAGATTGGTGATGGATGTGTGATTATGGCGCATGCCACAATCTTAAGTGGTGCAAGAATCGGAAAGAATGTAAGAATTTTTCCTAATGCTGTGATATCAGCCATACCTCAGGACTTGAAGTTCAGAGGAGAAGAAACAACAGCAGTGATTGGTGATAACACCACAATTAGAGAATGTGCTACAGTCAATAGAGGAACCGCATCGAAAGGTACGACGATTGTAGGTTCTAATTGTTTGTTGATGGCATATACCCATATAGCGCATGATTGTGTGTTGGGTGATAACATTATCATAGGAAATGCATCACAGATAGCTGGAGAGGTAGTTATTGATGATTGGGCTATCCTTTCTGGTAGCGTATTGGTTCATCAATTCTCTCATATTGGAAGTCATGTGATTATACAAGGAGGTTCCAGAGTAGGTAAGGATGTCCCTCCATACGTGACTGCCGGTAGAGATCCGCTTATCTATGTAGGATTGAATATGGTCGGATTGAGACGTAGAGGATACACCAATGATCAAATCAAGGATATTCAGGATGTATATCGTTTTGTATATCAATCGGGTTTGAATACAACACAAGCGATAGAGAAGATTATTGCGGAGGTGCCAGAAACGATTGAAAAGAAGACTATTGTTGATTTTATAAAATCATCCCAAAGGGGAATTATCAGAGGATGTTTTGAATAAATTATAATATAAAACAAATATTTATGTCTGAGGTGATAAGAATTAAAAAAGGTCTGGACATCAATTTGAAAGGAAAGGCAAAAGAGATTTCTGCAAAAGTGGAGACTTCTGAGCTGTTTTCTATTAGGCCTGTAGATTTTCACGGAATCAATCCCCGGGTAGCTGTACATGAGGGTGATAAGGTGAAGGTCGGGACCGTTTTGTTTTATAGCAAAACGAATCCGGAATTAAAATTCGTTTCTCCTGTTAGTGGCGAGGTAATCGCTGTGAATCGTGGAGATAAACGAAAAGTATTAGACATTCGTTTGAAATCAGATGGACAATTTACTTCTGAGCCATTCTCGAAGGTAAATCCTTCTAGCCTCTCATCAGAGGAGGTGAAAGAAGCATTGTTGAATGCGGGCTATTTTGCTTTCATCAAACAACGTCCATATGATATTATTGCAAATCCGAACGACTGTCCAAAAGCTATTTTTGTTTCTGGCTTTGATTCTGCTCCTTTGGCTCCTAATTATGAATACCTAATGGTAGGTAGAGAAGAGGATTTCCAATTTGGGGTAAATGCATTGGCTAAGTTGACCAAAGGTAAGGTTCATATTGGTATCAATGCAGAAAGTGCATCAAAGTTGTATAAGGGTACGCAGGGCGTTGAGCTTCATGAGTTTATCGGACCTCATCCTGCTGGTAATGTAGGCGTTCAGATTCATCATGTTGATCCTATTAACAAGGGTGACATTGTATGGGTTGTTAATGCACAGGATGTAGCAATGATTGGTGCTGCATTCAGAACAGGTCAGATTTCATTTGGTCGTACCATTGTGGTGGCTGGTTCATGTGTAAAGAAACCTGCTTATTATCGAGTTACAGTAGGTGAGTGTATCAGCAACTTGATGGCTGGTAATGTAGAAGGAGATAACCTTCGTTACATTAGCGGAAATCCATTGACAGGTACACAAATTCCAGCTGATGGTTTCTTGGGCGCTTTCGATGCTCAGATTTCAGTCATTCCTGAAGGAGATAAAAACAATGAGTTCCTAGGTTGGATAATGCCACGTTTAAATAAGTTCAGTGTTAATCATTCTTATTTCTCTTGGTTGCTCGGAAAAAATAAAGAGTACGATATAGATACGAATATTAATGGTGGCGAACGTGCATTTATCATGTCGGGAGAGTATGATAAAGTATTTCCAATGGATATATATCCTGAGTTTTTAGTAAAAGCTATTTTAGCGGAGGATATAGATAAAATGGAACAGTTAGGTATCTACGAAGTAGCACCGGAAGATTTCGCATTATGTGAATTCGTATGTACCTCAAAGATTGAAACACAACGAATTGTGCGTGAAGGCTTAGATTTTCTACGCAAAGAGTTGGCATAAAGATTGAGTAATATTTAAAATGGTATAAAATTGAAAGCGTTAAGAAATTTTCTCGACAAAGTGAAACCGTCTTTTGAGGAAGGCGGAAAATTTCACGCATTTCGTTCTGTGTTTGATGGGTTCGAAACGTTTTTGTTTGTTCCTAACACAGTGGCGAAGAGAGGAAGTCACATTCACGACTGCATCGATTCAAAACGTGCGATGTCGATTGTTGTGATAGCATTGATGCCAGCTCTTTTGTTTGGTATGTACAATGTCGGCTTCCAGCATTATTTGGTACATGGAGAAGAGGCTTCTTTTTGGGCAACATTCTTCTATGGATTTTTGGCAGTTTTGCCTAAGATCGTTGTTTCTTATTTTGTTGGCTTAGGTATTGAATTTGCCGTAGCACAATGGAGAGGTGAGGAGATTCAAGAAGGTTTCTTGGTATCTGGTATGTTGATTCCTTTGATTGTGCCAGTTGAGTGTCCATTGTGGATTTTAGCTGTGGCAACAGCATTCGCTGTTATATTTGCTAAGGAAGTTTTTGGAGGAACAGGGCGCAACATCTTTAATGTAGCCTTGGTTACTCGTGCATTCTTGTTCTTCGCTTATCCAGCAAAGATGTCTGGTGAATCCGTTTGGATTTCTAAAGATACAATATGTGGTTTGGGTAGTAATCAAGCATTGGTAGATGGCTTCACAGGAGCAACTCCTCTTGGACAAGCTGTTTCATCTACAGCTATTACGGATGCAATAGGTGCAGGTATGTCACCTATGGAGATGATTATTGGTTTATATCCTGGATCAATAGGAGAGACCAGTGTGATAGCAATTGCTTTGGGTGCTATTATATTGTTGTGGACAGGTATTGCAAGTTGGAAAATTATGCTTTCTGTCTTTGCAGGAGGTATTTTGACAGCATGTATGTTCAATGCAATTGGAGCAAATGAAGTAATGAACTTACCTTGGACAGAGCATATATTCTTAGGTGGTTTCTGTTTCGGTGCCGTCTTTATGGCAACAGATCCTGTAACATCACCAAGAACAGAGTGTGGAAAATATATCTTTGGTTTCTTGATTGGTTTCATCGCAATCGTAGTTCGTTGTTTGAATCCTGGTTATCCAGAAGGAATGATGTTGGCTATCTTGTTGATGAATGTGTTTGCTGCACTAATCGATTATTGCTTCGTACAAGCAAACATCAAGAGAAGATTAAATCGTGTAAACAAATAATCATTAATATCGTATAAGTCATGAATACAAATAGTAATAGTTATACTATCATATATGCTTCGGTAATGGTGATTATCGTAGCGTTTGTCTTGGCTTTTATCTCTTCTTCATTGAAGGATAGACAAGATACAAATGTTAAGTTGGATAAGATGAAGCAGGTTCTTTCTTCATTGAATGTTTCTGCAGATGAATTAAGTAATCCTGAGCAAGCATATAAAAAATATGTGCAAGCAGATCAGATCATAGATATGAATGGAAATGTGATATCAGAAAAGGGTGGTTTTGATATTGAGTCTAAGAAGATTGATAATCAACTTCCATTGTATGTATGTAATGTCAACGGAGAGACTAAATACATTGCTCCATTGTATGGTGCAGGTCTTTGGGGGCCAATCTGGGGATATGTTAGCTTTAACAGTGATAAGAAAACGGTTTATGGAACCTATTTCTCACACGAAGGAGAAACTCCAGGATTAGGTGCAGAGATAACGACAGAGAAATTCCAAAAACAATTTGCAGGTAAAGTGTTGCAAGAGAATGGAAAAGTGAAGATCTCTGTGGTTAAGAATGGTAAGATTCAAGATAACACATGCGAAGTAGATGGAATATCAGGAGGTACGATTACCTCTAAAGGTGTTGATGCTATGTTGCAGAACTGTCTTGGTAAATATGCTAACTTTTTTAATAAATAGGGAGGAACGATATGGAATTATTTTCAAAGAAAAATAAAGAAACCTTTTTGACCCCTCTTGGATTAAACAATCCAGTATCAGTTCAGGTTTTGGGTATTTGTTCCGCTTTGGCTGTGACTTCCAAATTGGAGCCTGCATTGGTGATGGGACTTTCTGTAACAATCATTGTAGCACTTGCAAATGTTGTGATTTCATTGTTACGTAAGACTATACCTAATCGTATTCGTATTATTGTGCAGTTGGTAGTTGT
Organism: Paludibacteraceae bacterium; assembly: GCA_045113275.1. GTDB lineage: Bacteria > Bacteroidota > Bacteroidia > Bacteroidales > Paludibacteraceae > UBA1181. The sequence goes on along the minus strand of JBGUIU010000337.1, from coordinate 5,990 downwards.
TGCTACATTGGTAACCATCGTAAGCCAGGTTTTGAAGGCCTTTGCATATGATGTAAGTGTACAATTGTCAGTATATGTAGGTTTGATTATTACAAACTGTATCTTGATGGGACGTTTGGAAGCTTTTGCAATGCAAAATGGTCCATGGGAGTCTTTCTTAGATGGAGTTGGTAGTGGTTTAGGATATGCTATAATATTAATTATTGTAGGATTCTTCCGTGAGTTGTTAGGTTCTGGTACACTGTTAAATTTCCGTGTGATTCCAGAATGTGCATACGAATGGGGATATTTGAACAATGGTTTGATGGTTTTACCACCAATGGCTTTGATTATCATGGCTTGCATTATTTGGTACCAAAGATCAAAGAATCCTGATTTACAAGAGAAGAACAATTAATTCCCTAAAAGAGTAAAGAAATGGAATATTTAAGTTTATTTGTAAAGTCCATTTTTGTGGACAATATGATTTTCGCCTACTTCTTGGGAATGTGTTCCTATTTAGCAGTGTCGAAGAATGTAAAAACAGCATTAGGCTTAGGTGCCGCTGTTACATTTGTGTTGTTGGTAACGGTTCCTGTTAACTATTTGCTTGAGAATTATGTTTTGAAAGCAAATGCGCTTTATGATACATTCCAGATTGAAGCATTAGAGAATGTAGATTTAAGTTTTCTAAGTTTCATCTTGTTCATTGCGGTAATCGCAGGTATTGTTCAGATCGTAGAAATGGCTGTTGAAAAGTTCAGTCCTTCATTGTACGCATCATTAGGTATCTTCTTGCCTTTGATCGCTGTAAACTGTGCAATCATGGGTGCTAGCTTGTTCATGCAACAGAGACATTTTGAAGGAATAGGAGAGGCTGTTACGTATGCATTTGGATCAGGTATAGGATGGTTGATCGCAATTGTTGCTTTGGCTGCAATTCGTGAGAAATTATCATATTCAAATGTTCCTGCTCCTCTACGTGGTTTGGGTATCACTTTCATCACGGTAGGGTTGATGGCAATGGCTTTTATGTGTTTTTCAGGTTTAACCATTTAATAAGGAATATAGATAATGAACGGAATGTTAATTTTAACTAGTATTGTAGTATTCCTTGTCATCATATTGGCGTTGGTTGTACTCTTACTTGTTGCCAAGAAGTATTTGGTTACTTCAGGAGCTGCAAAAATTACTATCAATGGTGATAATGTAGTAGAAGTTGAGTCAGGTTCTACTCTTTTAAGCACATTGGCTGAAAACGGTGTTCACTTGCCTTCCGCTTGTGGTGGTAAAGGTTCTTGCGGACAATGTAAATGTCAAGTATTAGAAGGAGGTGGTGAAATCCTTGATTCAGAAAAAGGTCATTTTACACGTAAGGAACAAATGAATCACTGGCGTTTGGGTTGTCAAACAAAGGTGAAAGGAGATATGAGCATCAAAGTCTCTGATTCTGTTATGGGTGTGAAAGAGTGGGAGTGTACTGTAATTGGAAACAAGAACGTTTCTAGTTTCATCAAAGAGTTTAAGGTGGCTCTTCCTAAGGGAGAACACATGGACTTTATCCCTGGATCTTATGCACAGATCAGAATTCCAGAGTACGATATCAATTACAACGATTTTGATCGTTCTTTGATCGGTGATTTATATGTACCTACATGGGAGAGATACGGTATGTTCGGATTGCATCAGAAGAATACGGAAGCAACAATTAGAGCATATTCTATGGCGAATTACCCAGACGAGGGTGATATCATCACATTGACAGTTCGTATTGCTACTCCGCCATTTAAATCTAAGTTTGTCATGGATTCAAAGACTGGCAAGCCTAAGATTGATCCAAAGACGAAACAACCAATTCCTGCTCCTGCATTGAAACCAGGTGAAAGCCAGTTCCAAGATGTACCTTGTGGTATCGCTTCAACTTATATCTTTAGTTTGAAGCCAGGAGATAAGGTAATCATGTCAGGTCCTTACGGTGAATTCCATCCGATCTTTGATTCTAAACGTGAGATGATATGGGTCGGTGGTGGTGCTGGTATGGCTCCTCTTCGTGCACAAATCATGCATATGTTGAAGACACTTCATACAACAGATCGTGAAATGCATTATTTCTATGGCGCACGTGCAATTGATGAAGTATTCTTCATGGAAGATTTCTTGGAGATGGAGAAGGAATTCCCTAATTTCCACTTCCATTTGGCACTTGACCGTCCAGACCCTAAGGCAGATAGCTTAGGCGTTAAATATACGGCAGGATTTATTGCTCCAGTAATGGGTGATACCTATCTGAAGCAACATGAAGCACCAGAAGATATTGAGTACTACTTATGTGGACCTCCAATGATGGCAAAGACTGTGTTGGATTTACTTCATAGTCTAGGTGTAGAAGATGATATGATTTATTTTGATAACTTCGGTGGATAATTAATATAAGGGAAAGACAATGTGTTTCGCTTTGTCTTTCCCTTTTTTCTGTTTTTCTCCGAAGGATAAAGATTATAAGATATGAGAAAATTTTTTTTAATGATATTAGCTTGGACTTCTGTTGGCTTATGTTTCGCAGGAGATGCTGTCATAGATAAATTAAATTGTACAATTACGAAGGATGGTAAAACATTCCCATTGTATGGAAAAGTACAAATAGTGAATAGCTTCCCTGATATAAAAGTACAGATTGTCAAGAATTTTTCTGATGTACAGGTTCAAGTAGTGAATAGCTTCCCAACCGATTGTGGAAAGGTACAGATAGTAAATAGCTTTCCAGATGTGAAAGTACAGATAGTGAATAGCTTTCCCGATGTAAAAATCGAGGTTGTGAATAGTTTTCCAGGCATAAAATAGGAAGAAGTAGCCTATTTTTGCTAACGTTATGATAGGATAAGGATGTTTTTGTAGACATTCTGTTATTAGAACCAAAAGAGAATGATGAATTTATAGGATGAAGTTTTGACAAATAGATATTTAATATTCCGTTTTTGTATCAAAAAGTTTTCGTTAGATGAAATAATAGACTTTTTGTTAAAAAAAACAAGATAAAAATTTTTTTGTGTTTGTATAAGTTTATATCTTTGCAATGTTTTTGAAAAAAGGATGGCTGATAGTCCCCATTCTTGAATGAATGAAAAAGGATATTAATGTAAAAAATTATATAAACTAATTAAGATTACTATGGATGCAAAAGTAAAAGAATTCATGGACAAGGTGATCGCTAAGAATCCAGGCGAGGCACCATTCCACCAAGCAGTTCAGGAGGTTGTAGAGTCTTTGATGCCATTCATCGAGGCTAACCCTAAGTACAAAGAGGCTAAGATTCTTGAAAGAATGTGTGAGCCTGAAAGAGTTATCATCTTCCGTGTTCCTTGGATCGACGATAAAGGAGAGTTCCAAATCAACCGTGGTTTCCGTGTTCAAATGAACAGTGCTATCGGTCCATATAAGGGAGGTATTCGTTTGCACCCTTCAGTAAACTTGGGTCTTTTGAAATTCTTGGCTTTCGAGCAAGTTTTGAAGAACTCTTTGACTACTCTTCCAATGGGTGGTGGTAAAGGTGGTTCAGACTTCGACCCTAAGGGTAAATCAGACAATGAAGTTATGCGTTTCTGCCAAAGCTTTATGACTGAGTTGTTCCGTCACATTGGTGCTGACACTGACGTTCCTGCTGGTGATATAGGAACTGGTGCACGTGAGGTTGGTTTCATGTTCGGACAATATAAGAGATTGAGAAATGAATTCGTAGGTGTTTTGACTGGTAAGGGTCTTTCATTCGGTGGATCATTGATCCGTCCTGAGGCTACTGGTTACGGAACAACTTACTTCGCACAATATATGTTAGAGACTAAGGGTGATACTTTGAAAGGTAAAACTGTTGCTATCTCTGGTTCTGGTAACGTTGCTCAATATGCAGTTGAGAAATGTACTCAATTAGGTGCTAAGGTTCTTACAGTATCTGACTCTAACGGTTCTATCTACGATCCAGACGGAATCTCTAAAGAGAAATTGGATTTCATCTTCGAATTGAAGAACGTAAAACGTGGTCGTATCAAAGAATATGCAGCTAAATATCCATCTGCTAAATACTTCGAGAACCAACGTCCTTGGCAAATCGCTGATATCAAGTCTCTTGATGTAGCTATGCCATGTGCAACTCAAAACGAGTTGGATGGTGATGATGCTAAGGCACTTCTTGCTAAAGGTGTTAAGGTAGTTGCTGAGGGTGCTAACATGCCTTCTACTATCGAAGCTGTTAACGCATTCATCGCTGCTAAGATCCTTTACTCTCCAGGTAAAGCTTCTAACGCTGGTGGTGTTGCAACTTCAGGTTTGGAGATGTGCCAGAACTCTGGACGTATCTCTTGGACAGCTGAGGAAGTTGACAACAAGTTGAAGGGTATCATGAAGAATATCCACGACAACTGTGTTAAGTATGGTAAGGAAGCAGACGGTACTGTTAACTACGTTAAGGGTGCTAACATCGCAGGTTTCGTAAAAGTTGCTGATGCAATGCTTGCTCAAGGATTAGTATAATAATATCCGATACAATAAAAATCCCCGTCGAGTTTTCGTTTCGGGGATTTTTTATTAAATCACAAAAAATTAGTACAATGGGAAAACTAAGAGTTGCTGTTGTCGGTTATGGCAACATCGGACGTTTCAGTGTGGAAGCGATCCAAGCAGCACCAGATATGGAATTGGCGGGCGTTGTTCGTCGTGACCCAACTTCTAAACCAGCAGAATTGTCTGGTGTTTGGGTTGTTGGTAGTATAGAGGAGTTAGGTAAAGTAGATGTAGCTATCCTTTGTACCCCAACTAGAAACATTCCTGAGGTGGCAAAATCTATTTTGGAAAAAGGTATCTGCACAGTAGATAGCTTTGATATCCATGGACAGGTATGGGATCTTCACCAATCATTGGATGCAGTTGCTAAACAACATAAAGTAGCATCTATAATCTCTGCAGGTTGGGATCCAGGAACAGATTCAGTTGTTCGTACATTGTTGATGGCTATGGCTCCAAAGGGATTGACATACACAAACTTTGGTCCAGGTATGAGTATGGGTCACTCTGTAGTGGCTCGTGGTAAGAAAGGTGTTAAGAACGCTCTTTCTATGACGATTCCTAAGGGACAAAGCATTCACAGCCGTATGGTTTATGTAGAGTTGGAACCAGGTTATACTGCTGAACAAGTCTATGCTGAATTGAAGGCTGACGATTACTTCGCTCATGATGAATTGCATGTTATCCCTGTTAATAGCGTGGATGACTGCAAAGATATGGGTCATGGCGTATTAATCGAACGTAAAGGTGTATCAGGTAAGACTCAAAATCAATTGTTTGAGTTCCGTATGCACATCAACAATCCTGCATTGACAGCACAGGTATTGGTTTCTTGTGCTCGTGCAGTTGTAAAACAACATCCAGGTTGTTATACATTGCCAGAAATCGCTCCAATGGATTTATTGGCTGGCGACAAAGAAACGTTGATCAAGAGTTTGGTATAATAAACACTCTTATAGATGAATTAAGCCCCCTGTTTTGCAGGGGGCTTTTTTTGTGCTACAGATATTATCTAACTTGAAAACCTCAGTGACAGAGCATTGACTGGACAGAAAGCCCATAACAGATACAGCCCAGGGCAACGCCCTACGGTTGCAATGTATGTTGGAAGTGGCAACTCATAGGCCTTTCAGACCTATTCGTTTTGTACGGGTGAGCATTCGTCCTTCTCCTCAACAACCTGCTGTTGGTGCGCGGTATTTAAATGATTTTCTTCTGCTGCTTTAGGATCGGGACCGTACTTGTTGGGGCCTTTAGTGCCTTCGGTACAATACCATACCAAAATAATTATAGGACCAATAAAAGGGATTAATCCAATCAACCAATTCCAACCGCTCTTGCGTGCCTTTCATTTAATTTTCGCATTGGGATATGCGTTTGCATACGAGTAGAGACGCACGGCCGTGCGTCTCTACGATCACGATAAAAAGATTCTACACCCCCAAATAATCCCAGAA
>JBGUIU010000336.1:0-36000 GCA_045113275.1 Paludibacteraceae bacterium | reverse complement strand
ACAACTGGACAACGACTGGACAACGACTGGACAACGACTGGACAACGAACGAAGTTGGTGCGTAAAAAAACGAAGCAAAGATGGCGTTTCTGCAGGCCGTGCAACTTGTAGAGGCAATGCGGACGAAGGGAGTTTACGAAAGGCCTCCACACGTGTACAATAAAAAAGAGAGCCTGTTTTCCAACAAGCTCTCTTCAGTACCCCGGGAGGGACTCCGTAAATAAAACCTTACTATTTCTTGTTGGCTGATATTGTTTGCATTATGTAATTCTGAGGTTGTTAATTATGGCCACTATGACCAACAAATCATCTAAAATATGACCAAATTATGACCAACTATTAGCATTTTTCGTGGAATGGTTGGTGTGTTTGGCGCTGGTAGGGAAAAAATACTTCAAGATGGGCATAAACAATAAAACAATCGGAAAGAAAAAACGATATAATGATCATGTATTGTATGTATTTGATTTTAAATTATATGACTAATCGATTTTATGTGTTAACGAATAAAACGTGTTGTACAAAAACGACATTTGTAAAAAAAAATGTTGTGCGCGTGCAACATTTTTGTTATTTTTGCACCGTGAAACTTAATACAATATGGACACATTATTCAGAAAGAGTGACAGGTTGTTAGCCAATACCGGCATGGACATCATCCGGGACAAAATGGATGAAATCCATTGGAGTTCCCAGCTCATTACCATAATAGGTGCCAAGGGCGTGGGCAAATCCACCCTTATCAGACAACATCTGAAGCAGAACTACAAGCCGGGTGACCATCGTGTGTTATATTGTTCAGCAGACACGGTGGATATGTCGACACGTACTCTGGTGGAATTGGCCGAGGAATTCTCGATTCGTGGAGGTGAACTGCTGGCGATTGACGAGATTCACAAATACAAACCTGGTACATCGGATTGGAGCCGCGAGATAAAAGAGATTTATGAGTTGTTTCCAGATTTGAAACTGATTGTGAGCGGGTCCTCCCTTCTGCGGATGCGTGAAGGTGATGCCGACTTGTCGCGCCGGGCTGTTAAATACACTATGCCAGGTCTTTCGTTCCGCGAGGCGTTGCGTTTCTATCATGGGTTGACGTTCCCAAAGTGGGCTTTGGACGACATTCTGAACCATCCTTACGATTTGTGGCAGTCGGTCTCCGGCAAATGCAAGCCAGTGGCACTGTTCAAAGAGTATCTCACGAAGGGTTATTACCCGTTCCTTCTTGAGGGAGAGGGCGATTACTACACTAAGATTGAACAGGTTGTCGGTTATATTGTCGAGACAGAGTTGCCTCAGATATGCAGGGTCGATGTGTCCAATGTCAGAAAGCTACAGGCGTTGATCGCTATGATTTGCAGTGAGACACCCTTTGAGCTGAACGCCAACCGCATTGCTGCAGCCCTTGAAATCGGCCGCGACACGGTGGTAGAATATCTCAAGTATCTGGGCGACGCCAAGGTACTGAACCTGCTTTTTTCCGACAAGAAGAAGATCGGCAAGTTGTCGAAGCCGGACAAGGTGTATCTTGAGAATCCCAACATAATGTATGCCCTTGCACCTACCAAGGTGGAAGTGGGCACTCTTCGTGAGACTTTTGCCGTGGGATGTCTGTCCGAGTCGCACAATGTCGAGTATGGGAAGACTCAAGGCGACTTTAAGGTTGATGCAAAATACACTATTGAAATAGGAGGCCGCAGCAAGGACTTTTCGCAGATCGCAGGTGTGAAAGACTCTTATGTCTTTGCCGACGACTGGGATATGCCCGACGGGGCCAAGCTGCCTCTTTGGATGTTGGGATTTCTGTATTAAGAGAAGTATCCTTGCAAATGAATAGTGTGTGTAATAAGATTGTGTATGGACTTTGTACATTTGCTGCCGAAAACAAGTACATTCATGTATTAATACATTATCACATTCTCTCTATGCCAACAAACAAGAATGTCGAGACTCGATACAAAATAGCAGTTTAATGATGTTTTTCTTCTTAATTCCATAAAAACTGTTTTCCTCTGTTTGATACCATAAATTAGAACTCAGACCCATTTTTCCTACTTTTTTTGACATTATTTACATTGTTTCTATCAAAAACCACTCAGGTACAATCTTGTATAAATCTTTACGTGTATATTGACCGATATGCGGTTCATATTCTTTCCGTAGAAAACTGAACATCCTAAAGGCAAAAGGCAGAGGCATCTCGAAACTATTCGGCTCGTTCAAAACTATATTACTGATGCTTAATCCATGTACATATTGTGAAAAGAAGGAAAACATCTCTCCCGTATTTATCACATCTAACTTGCGGTACATTTCATTCCATGAATAAGCATCTTTAGGCCTAGGTTTGTCTATGGCCTTAATTTCCAATTTCGGTATTATATCAGAACATCGTAGCTCTTCTGCCGAAGTGAATAACAAGGTCTTGCCTTTATTTCATTTGTACAAAATGTGATACATCCCAATGCGTTGTCTTTTGCTTCCTGTACTTGCATACATAATGCATCGTATGATTATCGAGGTATTTTTCCGTCATATTTTTTTGGACGGCCGTTTAAATACTCATACCGTGTTGAAACCCCATCCATCACATACAATAGGTGACGCAAGATTTTTTCTTCCTCATCATCCGTCACATAAACCAGCCTTATTGTAGATACATTGTCAGCCAGTATGCGTACTAAAGAACATACAGTATTGTAATCCTCCCGCTCATTCGCCACTTTAACCAATGTTGTGGCTTGTACCAGTGTTTTCTTGCAAAACTCTAAAGCATAGCCTGGAACACCATTCACTGATGTGTTAGGACACACCTCTTTGGCTTTTTCAATTATCACGCTACAATAACGGATTACGCATTCCAATGCATTCTCCATCGTGTCGAAACACTCAACAACTTCCGGTATCTGTATCTTCATGGTATGACATCCAAATACTTCAATATATCTCTTTTTAATTTACTTAATGGTCTGTCAAGTGTATGCTTTGCAAGGTATTCCGTACTAAAAAACATACGGAAAACATCTTCTCTGGTATATCCCTTGGTGGAAAAATCAGACAACACCGTCTGAAATAAATCCCGTAAATAATTGTCTGTATAACCAGTTGCAAAAATCATCAAGTCCTTTACCTCCAAATCGCCGTGTGCATCATATATTTCATCTAATTTAAATGATTTGATGGTATTGTCCTCTTTTCCTCCTTTGATTCGTTCCAAAACCACCGTCCAATCCTTATCAGCCTCTGTTGAAACTGCTGGATGAAATTTGAAATCAGGTTCATCTTCTGTTTGGAGGTATGGGTGTATATGTGTGTCTAAACCAAATATTTCTCTACCTTTTGCCGTGCTGTTGCAAATAGAGCAACTTGGTATCAGATTATAAAGGTTTAAAGACAACAAAGGGAACGATTCTTTTGGAAACCAGTGGTCAAATTGTGGGCGCGTAATATTAAGAGCTTTTTCGTCAGCACCGATTGTGATGGTATACTGCCTGTTACAATAAGTGCATATGTTATGACCTATCTTGCATGCAAGCCAATACGAATTGGTTTTGTTTCTTGATATTATACCACCATAATTAAATACATATTCAATTTTTTTTAAAATCCTTTTGTGTGGATTCAATGTATCCAAGTTGTTCTCGTCATAGTCTGGGAACCATTTCTTAATCAATTTGTTATTCAAAGCAAGAGCCTCGTTGGGTTTAGCTGTAAGTAATTGGGTTACAATATCCAATTTGACAGGTTTTTTGGCATCGAAATCTTTTATCAGTCCCTTTTGATACTTATTGGACAAGATCGTACTACCAACGCCTCTAATAATCCTTTCAACTAGACCGTCTTGAAATCTTGCTAGGTATTCCCTTTCTATAGAAGGATTGACTTCCAACTTCCACATATTCTTATTGTTTTAGTTCATCCAACTGATGTTGAAGTTTCTGTATCTTCTTCTCCAATGATTGATTAAATACTCTTTTGTCCTCAGGGAAAGTCCGGCGATAATCATCCCAAAGCACTTGCGCTACTACCGGCTCTTCGATTAAATTTATTAGGCGTAATATTTTACTTCTCCCGTATACTTCATTAAATGCTTGTATGTTGAACCCATTCCTATTTATCAAATACTTGAAATTTAGCAGAAAAGCAAAATCATCTGGTAATTCACCTTCAAGTGACGGGAATTATTCAGGTGATGTTTCTGTGCCATTCACCCATCAGTGAATACGCAAACATTGGGCTATACGCTTAATTATCCAAAAAGCAAAATCACCACTTGTTCCGTTATTCAAAAAGAAAGTATTGCGTAACATTTCATGTATATTAGCCCCAAAACAGTCAATTCCCTCATTATTGTGACTTGTTTTACGAAGTGCCAGCACATTCTCAGTGGGGATGTCTGAAAGAACAAAAGGAGAATGCGTTACAACACGAATGTCAATCCACTTGATGGTATTGAAATTCATTTGCCGCAAACCGTCAAGCAGATTCTTTACGAATTCTTTTTGTAACTGCGGGTGGAAATACAGCTCCACTTCTTCCAAAATTAGATGCACTCTTGGATATTCAATCCTGTCTGCAGTACATAAATCGCTTCCTACCGAATCAAGATTGTTTAAGTGATAGAGCAATGAACTGATGGTGTAGGCTTGTTGTTTCTCGCCCGAACTCAAAGTTTCAAATGGAACAACTTCCTTGGTATTTAGTTCCAGCAACTCGATATTCATATCAAAGAAAGGTGGCGGGATTACAGCCTGCAGTATCAAACTAGTAGTACCAAACTGCTTGTTCAGCAATTTACCCGGACTTGAATTTGCCCAACGTTTTGCCACCTCATCCACCCTGATGTGGATTCTGTCACCTCCAACATCAAAAATATCCCAAATTAAGAAAGCAAAAGTACGATATAATTTGTTGGTAATATGAGATCGGTTGTCGATAGTACGATGTATAAGTTTTCGGAAAGTGCCATCATCATAAGGTTTCCCCTCAACAAGAAATGTTTGCCTATAATCATCATACTCATCGTAAGTGGATGCTATTTTCAGCGTTTTATAAACAAGATAGTTTTTGGCAAGTGCGGTGTGAATACCAGTCCTCAAAACCACATCTTTCAATTCTAATGCCGACAACCATGTTTCTATTATGGCAGTTTTCATACGCTCATAATCCCCCTCTTTAAACTGATTATATCCTAGTTTGCCGTGTATGTAATTAATATCATATTTATGCTGTTTTTTCTTCAACACAAAGCAGTTTAATTTCAGATGCCCATTAATCACCCTAAAATCCTCACCCGAATGAACCAATAAACTTATCAGTCTTTCGTATGCTAATTCATTTTCTCTGTTGATATTGAAGTTGCCTTCATAACGGTATGGTGAAAGAACTATAGGAATCTGATACCCGTCATTTTTATGGAAAAGTCCGTTCAGCCAGCACCTATCTTCGATAGAATATGGAATTTCTCTTCCTTTTTCATCTGTTTTAAAACATTTTCGCACTTTGACTTCATAATTATTGCTATTACATTCTTTTCTGAAATCTTGAGTATTATACGCAAAAACGGACTGATTCAAGACAACGGTATAGAAGAACTGCGACAATACCGCCTTCACTGCGTCCTTTTTTCGTTGCTTATAACCGAGAAACGGAGTGTCTTTATCCTTTTTTTGAATGTTTACCAGTTTTTCGCCAGACTTCTCCTTTATTGAAAACACCCAACTACCGTTATCCTGTTTTTGTGGATTTTTAAATGCAATCAACATCACGTGTCTTCCTGTTACACTGAGTTTATAAATGACATTGTCATACAGGTAAAACAGCTCACCGTTCATATTGTCTATATAGTGCAGATGTTCCCAACCTGGTTCTTTCGAGTACTCTCCAAATATCACTGCCGCCAGATTGTTTATTAGCCTTATTTCGTATTCAACCAAAGAACTCTTGCCGGAACCGTTTTCTCCTACTATAGCAGAAACAGAAACATGTGGCCTGGATGAATCCACACCCATATAAAAGTCATACACAGGTCTGTTGTATCTGTAATTATCAACGATAATTCTATCGTCTTTCACCTCAAATCCTCGCAGAAGATAATACAGCTTATCCTTCACCAACATTTTGCGAATTTCGCCCTCGTCGGTTTGCACACGGATGGCAAAAATGTAAAAAATAGTGTCCACCGGTTCAATTTCAATTGGAAGGCTTTGAACTTGGCGATTCAAACGTTTCAATTCCGTTTCAATATCGTACATCATTTTAACAGTATTACAAGCTCTTGTTTTTAGGAAAACTTAGAAATATTTACCACAGAAATACATTTATATTTGTCGGCTTGGTTATCAGTTATTTCGTCGACATATTTTTCTGACCAAAAGGGATGAACAAGTATGAATCTCTCGTTATATAGAGTGTCACCAATGAGCGTCCCATTATTTTCCAAAATATTCTTAAAACCTTGTTTTTCTAAAATCATTTTCGTCGTTTCAAAGACAAATTGATTCCAATATTCAGAATTAAAGTCGATTGTGTACTTAGAATAATTAGCTAGGTTAATTAAATCAAGCCCCAATCTCCAATCTAACAAATTGTGAATATCTTGGTTTGAATAGTCCCTAATACAATCATAACACGATGAAAGGCAGTCTTTCCCGTGATCACTTTTTACTAGAAGATTATATAGCGTCCCTCCTTTGATTAGAGGTTTGATGAATGCATCGTATGGGACATTCGGATATTCTCGTCCACTAAGATAGTTACAATAGCCTGCTCCATTTTCCAGTTTTTCTACAAAAAATGTTTCTGCACGTTTCTCTTGTGGTGTAATATTAAAACCAACAGCCAATTCTGAGGAATCTATGTCCAAAAAATCCGATATTGCCTTACGAGTAAGATAACCCCAAGAAAGAAAACCTGATCGAATTGCGTTATAATTAAGAGGGTTGTCTTTCACCAATGGTGATAAATTCAACATCTCTGGGCAATCAATTATTGAAAGAGCCAAAACTCCTGTTGTTTTTGTTGAAACAAAAGCATATTTATTTTCATTTAACAAAGGAACATCCCTTCCTAAAGCTGTACGAGATAAATATGTACCAGAAGGATCTTTGCCCAAAAGGTACAAATCGCCATTATTGTCATTAATTAAATGAACGATTCCTTGAGATGGTATTTTATTATTTCTGATTCGCATATTCCCGACAGGAACCATCTCAACAAGATTACTTTCAGAGTCAAGTTTTATATCGCTGTTAGGAGAATACCAGTCATAACTGCCATTAAAATCCTCAGGAGTTTTATTATAATCCACACAGAAACCCAATGGAGAGCACACCAATATTTTTGCCATCTCATTGTTACAAACAGGACAATTATGGATCGTATTGCCACTGATTGTTGAATAGCCGCATGAAAAACACCTAAATAATGATTGTGGATATAGATTTAATGAGTTCCTTTTGACAACAGGAACGTGACTTTTGTTATACTCATATTCAACTACCCCAACAGATTTGTAGATTTGCTTATCTTTCACGATTTCATGTCCCGGGGCAAATGAATTAATGGCCATATCAATATCCCTGTCAACAACATCCTCCCACGGCAATTTTTGGGGTTCTGATAAATATAGATTTCTTACCCTGGTTGGGTACCCAAACATTGGTAATAATCCAGCATTAGCCAACCTTTCGCTTAAAAATGTTTGGGTAAAGTTGTTGCTATTAACCACTTCAGTAATCCTGTTAACAAGATTATTGTTTATATGATTCAATATCTCCCGTTTGTCTTCCACAGAAATTTTTGTTCCTGTTGATACAATATCAATGATATGGGATAACACATTCTGATTATCCATTATCCATTGACCTACCACTCTCTTGTTGTCCTTCCAATCCGCGGTTGTTCCAAAGTTCCCGTGTACACATTCACCATTATCGTTGTTCCTCAATGATCTATAAAGAACCTCTTTCACAACCATTCTTTCTGCTATTTCTTTCGTTCTTACTTCGAGATAAGGGTCCTTTGGGGGAACGGACACCATCCTCTCATATTCGAAAAAATTAGTAATGTCGTGACTGGTATTTCGAGCCACGGTCAAAGCTATGGACAATGGATTACCTCTTCGGCCAGCACGACCAACTCTTTGTTGATAATTGAATCTTTGAGGCGGGACATTCCCCATCATTACAGCGGACAATGAACCGATATCAACGCCAGCCTCCATAGTTGTGGTTACACTCAACAAATCAATGCCATTCACCAACGGATTCTCAGATTCCAAAAAAATATCTTGGAAAAGGCGTTGTCTTCTTCTTGAATCTGATTTTGATGTTTGCCCCGTCATTTCTTCGCACCTTAATCTAAATGCACTTTCGGTACTATTAAGCAAACTCAAATAATAATCTTTAGTACCCTGTTTATCGTCTTCTGTAATAACTTTTTCTTCAAGTGCATGTAGGCAATTAACACAAATGCCGTTACTATTGTGTAAATGACTTGTTTTGCAACGTGGGCATACCCAATATTTATCTCCGATATTTGCTCGAACAAAGGATATACCCTCTCCGGTTAGTTCAACGACATCCTTACTAATGATTCCCCTTTCCCTTAATAGTTGTTTTAATACGTCAACTTTTTCAGTAGCTTCATTACTCAAAGGTCCAATTTTATATGTAGCACCTATTACTTGTCGGACTTTAAAAGGGAACGAGTCCGTCACAGGATATTTCGATGGGATCCCTTTAATTCTCTTTTTTTCGCCCAGTATTCTAATGGCAATACACGCCAACTCTTTCCATTCCTTGTTTTCAATATTAGAAGATGGAGCAAAGTACCCTAGTTTTAATTCCTCAAATGAGCGCTTTCTATTGCCGAAAATGCTTGATAGCTGTTCTATTTTATTCTGTTTCCGTATTTTTTCTTCATAATTTTCTTTTGTGTCACTTAAATCGGTTTTCTTCGAAAAAGTAGCAAAATCATATAGATCATACCAATGACCATCTAGACCACAAGATGGTTTGGGACCTGCTGGATTCGTACCGGTTGATAATACCTGATAAAAGACATCATTCTCGATGTTGTCTAATTTTATACCTGTTTCCTCGGACAATAGGGCATTCAATTCTTCGAGATCATCACTTGTACAGTAACCATCTTTTTCGTCCTGAAGAAGATCTATAATCCTTCTAAATTTTTCTTTTTTTCTCAATTCTTTCCATCTGATGATTTCTTCAGTGGTTCTCTCTTTTTTGTTACGCAAGTCTCTTAGAAAAAGCAAGTCATCATCAGTCTTGTTTAATGCATTGAGTATAGACCATCTTAATATGTCACGAAAATGGTCTAACTCGATGCCAGCAGATAATTTTGCAGCAGACTGTCTGCTGTCAGAAAAGAGAACGATTTTTGTATTAGATTCATTTTCCGCACGCATTGCCCTTATTAGAGCATCTGCAAGAATCTGATTGATCTTCTGCAAACCAGCACCATGCTTTCTAATAGGCGTGATTGAGGATGCATTTCTACTATATGATATCTCACAATTAGGACAAGTAGATGGTAGGTCTGTACCATCTTCTGGGGAGTTCTCATACAAAAAGTATTCCCCATCCAGATTTTTTTTATATTCACCCGTCACATTGTTATAATCCACCCCTATCCAGTCATTTGGAGGGAGCTGTTCTTTTGACTCTCGTTTCCATAAAATGCAGTATTTCTCATTTTTTTCACTGGAAGTGCTTTCTGACTGAAGATATTTCCCATCTCCACTTATTGTTTTGTATCCTCCCATAAAAACCTCGCCACAATTTTCACACACTAACAATTCCAGTACTTTTTTACCACAATTACAGAAGCTTCTAGGGCGTTTATACATACGGCCAATAGTTCTCCCATCAAACTTGTGTTCGTGCATTTCTGTACAATGAGGGTCTGTACAAGCCCATAATCCACTTACATTTCGGAAGAAAAAATGTACACGTAATGGTGCAATATATGACCCTAAAGTATCCCTACTTTTGCACAAAACCTTAATCATTGCTGCAACTACAGACTCGGTCACATTAATCACTTCGGATATTTTTTCAATATCCTTGGCAACCATTCCGTTGTTTGAACTTAAAGCATATTTAAGCCAATCAAGGACACAGTACTGTTTGGTCAAATCATAGAAACTGTCACACCCTAAATCCTCAAGTAGTTTACTGTCTTTTTCAAGTTCGTCTCCTTCTGAATCAATGTAAGCAGAGAGCTCTTCTATAGGCAAATTAATAGAGGGGATTTGTTGGGGGTGGCTTGGGGGGGATGAAAGTATTGAAAAACGTTTTGGGAAATCTGCTGTATTGACTCCAAAAAACTCTGACAAATAGTCAATCGTCTGTTGATTCTCTTCAAGAGAAGCACTGGATGCCAAAAATTGAACTTGGGGTGAGTCAGGAGAGAGACCTAATCGGTCCAACAATTGCCTTAGTAAATATGCAACCTCAGTACCTGCGGTGCCACGATATGTGTGTAGTTCATCTATTACCAGATGAAAAACATTCGAATGATCCTGTTGAAG
Source organism: Paludibacteraceae bacterium (assembly GCA_045113275.1). Lineage (GTDB taxonomy): Bacteria > Bacteroidota > Bacteroidia > Bacteroidales > Paludibacteraceae > UBA1181. The sequence continues at coordinate 25,445 of JBGUIU010000336.1, read as the reverse complement.
CCATTTCTTTGTTGATTCGAAGATGTTATTTTCCGTCTCTCGCATCAACATAATGTTAAGCATACTGTAGTTGGTAATAAGGATATCAGGAGGTGTCGTCTGCATCGAGAATCTATCCCACATTTCAGCAGAATCAATCTCCATATTAGGAACGTGATAAAGCAAATCGGTGTGTCCTGTTCCTTTTGCTGCATCTTTCGCCGCTTGCCATTCAATACCAAGTTGTTTCTTCTCTTCACGAAGTCGGTCTTTGGCATTTTCTTTTGTTCCACTCACGGGTGTGGATCCTGTATAACGACCAAAGTAAAACCTATTGCCAGAACGATACTTGTCTAACCAGTCAAGAGCCCCATTTGAATCACCAGTTCGACTATTCAAAGCTTTGCGAAGTCGAATCATTTGGTCTTCTGCCAACGCATTCAATGGATACAAAATCATTGTTCTTACTGCTCTATCTCGATTATTCCCCCAATCAGCAGACTCTCTTATCAAGTCAGCAAAAATAGGCAGAAGGAAGCATTCGGTTTTTCCAGATCCCGTACCTGTCGTTACAACTATGTGTTTCCTATTAATATATGCTTCTCGTAAAGAATCGTATTGATGAGTGTACAATCGTCTGTCTGGGGCTGACATACCAAACAGACCTGACTTTACAAAATCATTAAACTCCAATGGAACATTCTCGTTTTTGCAAAAATCTTCTAATGAAGCCTTTTCTTGATATTTGGGTACAAGTTCTATGATTGGAGGTTGACTTATTGTCCCAGTTTCTTTTAATAAATCATTCCTTTCTTCATTATATTCATCGCGAAAGAATGGGAGACCGCTGTTAATATACTTAATGTAAGTATCGTACAGACTATTATATATCTTGACAGGATTATTCATAGCTAATTGAATTGTTAAAAATTCTTTGTATTTCTGATGCCATTCTATTTGAAACATTATTGAAAATCATATACTCACCCTTATTGACAGGATATTGATTGTTTTCAAAAGAATTCAATAGCAAAACACGGTAGATCATAATTGGCATCGCAAATTTTCTCATCAGTAATGTCTTTGTTAAAGGATAATAAATGCCATTTTTTTCACTGTTTATTGCACAACTATAGCAATAGGGAATACGAAAAGAAGCTTCCGGATTAGTTTCTCTATTTGGGACACGTTTAATTGTCAGCATTTCTGGGATTATAAAAAAACGAGCGAAACCGTCATTGAGTGTGGCAAGTCCTTTATTCCATGAAGATTCAATAAAAATAAATTTATCATCAGAATACACATTAGTGAAAGTATCCACAATGGTTTTAATGGAAGGAAGAGTCTTAAGTATTCGATTGGCATCCATCCTTTGGAGGGAAAGTCCTAAAGTCTTGTCAAATACATCAGAACGAACAATTCCAACAAATGGAGTGGGAGAATAATTGGATGAAGGTTTGCAATTGATGTAGTAGTAATTTTTATTGTTGAATAATATAACTGGTTCTGTAATTGCATATCTATTTGTTCCAATAAAATCAATGACTCCAGAATATAATAGAGGATAGAATAAAGTCCATGCCGCACTGCTGTTTTTTTCTTGGTCTGGCAACAAGTGGTTACAAGCATCATATATTGATTGTAAACTCCGGTATTCAAAGCTATCAATATACTGATACAGCAATTGTTGTAGTCTGAATATATTGTCGTCGCTACTCATCAAGATATGTTAGATAACTGTTTTCAACAGGAAAATCTTCTGTTGCAGATGCGTCATGAAGCTGTGATGGTGTGAGGTAACCATAAATCTCATCCATAAATGGACTAACTGTATTCACTGTTTCCTCTAAACTATTTTTGTCAATACACCCAATATATGAAAGGCATTGTTTACTCAACGGTATAACCTCTTCGTCTGTGATGGTACAGAGCACTTTTAAATTACGTGGGAATGAAATTTGAGTGTGTGGAAAGAAACAGGAAAGCCCGTTTTGCAAATTAATGAGAGGTTGCATATAGGTGGGAAGATATGACATGTTTATATTTTGAAGAATAAGATAATGCATTATGTCAGGAGATTCAAATGACATTGATACGATTTCCGACAATCCATTATGCCATAAATCATCAAAAGTCTTCCAACTAACCTCCACGGGTTCTACTATATACCGACACTTTCCTGTAGCATAGAGGATTATGTTTATAAGCGATGAGTGTGGAACTAATAACACATTATAATAGGCAAGCAGCCCTGTGATTACAGAAGGTTTAATACCTTTGATATTGTTATGCTTCAGATTATTATCGATTGCTTTGTTAAATGCTTTGTATTTGGGCATTGCAACATTGGAAAGATCCATACTCTCCACTGTACTTTTTTCAGAATTAGAGCTTCTAATAGAAGTCTCAGGTCGCATAGTACTTATTCCAAGAACATCCCTAACCACAGCAAAATCTTTAACAATAGCCTCTTTTCTTTCTATTGCATCTTTAAGTAGAGCATTGATTCGTTCTGTCTCGGATTGTTTCAACAATAATTCTTTCTGCAAGGATTCCAATTCCGATAATGCATCTTTTATCCCTGCCTCATATTCAGCATGCTTTTTATCCAGTTTTATTATTTTTTCTTTGTGCTCAGCACTTAGCCGATTATACTCTCTTTCTAACTGTTCTTTCCTCTGCTCGATTTCTTCCCTGTGTTTCTTTTCCAACCCATCTATTTCGGCACTCATTTCTGATGAATACTCCCTGAAAAATAATGACTTGTTCTCATTGATTGTTTTTTCGATAGATTTCCGTAACCAAGGGGAATTCGCAATTAGTTTAACTTTACCCGATTCCAAATTGAAGGTTTGTGAAAGTGTTATTAGTCGAGAAATTCTACTTTCAATGATTGAGGATGGCAGGTTACTTCCTGCAAACACTTCTCGAAGCGCAGAACTGATATCTTGAAATTTTCCTCCTTCCCATATTTCATCCCACTTTGGTGCAAGTACCTTGTCGAAGAACCACGTAATTAATTGTTCGTCGGTAGTCAAGTCAATCTGACCATCGTAGGGGTGATTGCCTCCATTGTTTATCACGATAGAACGCCCATTGTATGATAGGGTGTCAACATTTGACTCGTGCCACCAAGGTAAAAGTCTGTGAATTGTTTTACTTGGTTTATAGTGGTATATCCTTATTCCCGATTTTACAAATAGTTCTTCTTTTGATGAAATAATACCATTATTGTCAAGGATTAAGTAATTGTCACCCCCATCGTCTGTAAGGAATTGCGGTATTACTAATAACCGCTTACCGACAACATCTATGCACTCCTCGTAGTAAATAATATATTTATCTTTATCCCCACTTGAGTCAAATGCTAATTGCGGATAAAAAGAAACAAAAAGACCGCTTTGCGGTTTGTAGTTCCTGTCAAAATTTGGAGCAAAAACAGTCCCTTTGGGCGGAAAGAGTTTTTTTGCCTCACTTGTTGCAAATTTATGAATGACAAATTGCTCATCAATAAATCCCAAGACTACAATTGATGCATTATATTTCCCAGACTGTTTCCCTGGCAGAAAATCCACATATCCAACAAGTCTATGATTCTCTATTTCAAAATGATTATTCATATAGGTTGTTGATTAACTGTTTTATTGCAATGTTTTGTTCTTTACTTTTTCTTTCTCTCAACAGATGATACCTTGCCCAACGCGTTAATACGCCTTTGTTTGTGTCTTCAGCCGGAATCAAATCAGAGAAATCCAAACCAACTACTTTGCCTTCTTTTTTTGATGGTTCCCATAATGCTTTTCCCCTATTAAGAATCCATTTAGTGTAATTGTCTCTCCAAATATGCCGTTGATCTGTATGGGCAACTATATTAATTTCAATGGACTTATAGTCTCTAAATTTTACTATATTTCTCCCATGTTGAATTATTTGGTAATCACCTATACCTTCGTGTCTTTCTCCATTGATCCAAAAAGGAATATTTTTTGAGACTCTAATTGTTGGACCTGCTCCTAACAGATACTTGTCTCTCCCAATTTTAAGCCCTCCTATAATCGAGAACGGCTTTTCTTCCGAATAACAATCAAAAGGATCGTTTTCTTTACTTATCTCAATAATGGTTATGGAGTTTGTACTTTTCAGAATGGTTTTTGGGGGGAAATATCTTGAAGATTGTTCTCTAAAGACTATTGCACGGCCAACACTTCCTGGCTCTAAAAACCTTGTCTCTTGCCAATAATTGTCATATATATCATCTCTCTTGAAGATAATGACGGATTTGTTTTTACGTCTGAAACTATATCTGCTTTTTATTGTATTGTATGACAAGTTATCAATGCATAATTTGGGCTCTTGTAGAACCATGTCCATTGTCCGTAATTCTAGTGTCTTCAAATCCTCTGTCATATAGAGTTGAAAAGCAACTGATTCATTAGAAGTAGAGATTGTTTTCTGGGTAAGCTTTTCTTTGGATTTTCCGTCCCATCGAAGGAAGAAATTATACACCTGCCTTAAATAATCATCTTTACAGTGGGAATACTCAAGAACCCTTAATGCGTGTTTAACTTCTGGATTTTTTATCGTCTTCTCTATGTCATAGTGTCCTATAATGCGATTAAACTCACTATAGGATATATCTTCTCCCGGGAAAAGATGATTCTCAACAAAACAATTGGAAATGTATAACAAATCCTCCTCTGTAAAAACCGTTTTTGAATGTTCTATCGGATATTGTACAAATCTGCCTGGGCCATCAAATGGCATACATTTTTTGATATAAAAACCTTGTTCCGTACACCAGTTATAGAAAGTCTCCCAGTATTTATCTTGACGAGCGTACATCCATTTTTTCCAGTCATTATCGTCCCAGTTTAACAATTCACGTAAGCGTATCGTATAGTTGCGGGACGAATACAAATATTCCTCTTTTCTTAACGAAGCTGCATATAACTGAATGGCTAACAAACCCAATATCTGTTCCTGCGTGTGTCTATATTTCCCATATTCCTTTCTTACTGAGTTTATTAATTCCACTTCGGATGTGTTGTTCCCAATGCAAAACTTCTGAATCGTATGTTTGTCCACCGCAAAAGAAATTTCCTCGCCAATTGCATCTGTTGAGAAGAACTCCTGCTTTATAAAACTGCAGAAAGATTGGAATATATCAGCCATTTAGTTTTATTTTTTTTAATTGCAAATATACGCAATTTTTTCAATACCAACGCTTTTCAGCATAATATTCAATCTATTAATAAGTGAAAGCCAACGGGTTAACGAGCAATTTTTGTTGTCGAAAAGCTCTAAAAATCAATTATTTTAGCCCCTTAATAGACTAAAATGCTTCGTTTTTAATAAAGAAATCAGCATTAAAATGCAGTTCAAAGCCAACAAAAAGTATAAAAAAGCCCGATTCAAAAAAGAAATGAATCAGGCCTATTCATAGTTACAATGGATGCACTCACAAATAGAACATTGTTCTCAACTTTCTCAAAGTGTTTAGTGCTCTGCCGGTCTTACTCCGCACTTTTCGGAGAGATAGACCGTCTCTCAAAAACCGTATATCGTCGGCATATTCCATCATATAATCTACTTTACATTTAGTTCTTCCCATAACGACCTCCTTTCTATGCTACATCTACAAATTTCTTCTTCATTCTCTGAACCGTGCTGACACCGACACCTTCCGACTTTGCAACCAGTCGAATGGGGTATCCCTTCTTCAACTGCTTGATAACGGAAGCATATTGTTCTTGAAGAATCTCGTCAGATTTTGTCCAGCCAGCCTTTCGGCCAACCTTTCCTCCTTCGGCGATGTACTTCTCCTTTCCGGAGTTGAGTCTGTATTTGATGTTCTCTCGTTCCATCTGGGCACAGGTACCAAGTACGGCGATGAAGATGGTCAAAAACGGATGTTCCTTTCCGTCCGAGTTGAAAATGGATAACTGCTCCTTTTGGAAATATACATTGAAATGATGTTCCTTGCAGAGTTGAACATTAGCTAACACATCATCGACGTTACGACCGAGCCTGGACAGTTCCGAAATGAGAAGGATGTCGATATCGTACGTGAAACAATAGTCCAAGCATTCCGAAAGGACGGGACGGTCTTTGGTCTTCTTTGCTCCCGAGATATGCTCTTCAAAAGTTTTCTCAATGACCAGAGAGTTGTCGATGGCATACTTCTCCAAGTCTCTAATTTGTCTTGTGGTATCCTGTCGGTCTCCGACACTGGACACTCTTGCATATATTGCTGCTTTCATATATTCAAATATTACTTTGAGTTTTTCGAATGCTGAAATTTGTGTTCAGGGGTTGATTATTGCCATTATTTGAACACAAAAACTTATGAATACAAAAATCACCGATGGTCACATTGCTTCTCCTCTCTTTCCTTCAATCTCTTGATAAGGTCGTCGGCACCCCAAATTGCTTGGCCGATGATAGAACTCATCGTACCAATGATAGGGTTGGCAGTTTTTCCACACAGGATAGCAATGATGGCACTATCGTGCAGTTTTCTCCATTCTTCTTTTGTTCTTTTATTCTCCATATTTCTAAAGTTCGTTTTTACATTAGTAAAAACGAAAAAAAACGTGAGGTATTGTCCGTAATGCATTAATTTAGCCTTATTTAGCCTTTCGGTTGGAATTCGAAAAAGACATCAAAAAAAAGACACCCACCCGTTGGTGGGTGTCCAAAATATTATGTTAAAAAAATTTGAAGAATTTGCTGCTTTACAGCATTGATTACATTTCCATTGTAGTGTCTTCTGGTTCATCCAATACAATCCATCCGATGTCGTTTGGGTTTGCATTATTTATTCCGTCATAAACCGTCTTGTTGATGATGTAGTCTTGGTCGTTGCAATCGGACATTCGTAGCGGTACCCATCTACTCACGAGACCAAGACACGTTGGGGGAATCCAGCAGTGCTCCACAAACTGGTCTACGATTATACCATATCCAAGATAGTTAGAGTACTTGTCGGTATCGAATCTCCAAGACTCTGTGCCATCGTCGTGTCGTGTCAATACCCAGTTCTCCCTGTTTCTGAACTCTTCCCCTTGCTTTCCGACCCACAGTTCCTGTATCAACAATCGTTTTAGGTCAGCTGCAGCTGTAGTCATTATCACGTCTTCGGATGGTCCTGAATACAACTTGCCGTAAAGCACCTCTCCATTATCGACTACTGGCTCTGAAAAAACAACTATTCTGTGCATATTCCTATTCGTTTTCTTTCTTTTTCTTCATCTGGTTGATTTCGATTTCAACGAGCATCCACGAAGCCAAGCCTTTTAGAAGTTCGTCATAATCCAGTATGACCTTCTCTCTCGTCTGCAACTTCTCCTGTCCCTCGACTCGTTCCACATAAGGTTCAAGCACCTTAACGATGTAATCCTTTATTTCATCCACACCCTTTTCTTTTGCCGATTTCAAGAATATCTCTTTGGTGTCGCCGAATTCCGCCTTTATTTGACTCACGGCCGTAGAGATTGCCGATGTTCTCTGTGTGCAAGCTTCTTCGAGGATGAAGCTGTCAAAATCCTTCAATTTGATTAACTTTCCCATATTATCTGTTTTCTTATAAGATATTTATGGCAATTCAACCTTCTGTGTTCTCATAGAAAAGGTGGCTCATTTGTAATAATATAAAATAAATGAAAGAAAAGGGAAAACAGAGAGAAGTCATAAATATCATATAAGAAATTGCTGATTATGAAAGATTTGATTAAAAAGGTCGTAATACCAACAGTGATATTTCGACATCCCGTACAAACCAACCAGGATTACGATATTCAGGGTCTCCTTTTGGCTTTCGGGAAATACAGGGAATCCGAAAACCTGACCGATTGGGAGAAGACCCGACTGATACAGCTTGCCTCCACCGGGAAATGGGTAGAATCTGGTGGTACTATGGATGATGGACTTTGGGTAAAGAATGGGACTGAATGTTTTCTTTACAATATCGACATCTTAAAATTTATCAAGGCAAATTGTAACGATATTCAAGTTTCTCTTGTAAACGTAGAATACGATACGGAAGCCGAAGGCTGTATTGGAATATGGTGTGACATACTCGGTGAGCCGAACATTGGTCAGGAAATACGTGAATGGGTGGAACAGAACCGTGAGTGGGTGGACGTCGAAGAATTTGTATCACATATAAAAGTGGATGTCAGGAATGAACATTTTGACGTAAGTGTCCTAAAGTAAAAGTGCAACCTGTACTTTTGTTGATTATTGAACAATAGCGAGTTAGAACTATTGTTGGTGGGGAGATAGTCTTCAGAAGCCGAATTCTGTGAAATAATTGGGAGAAGCTCTCAAAAGACACGATCTCATCTTGCATAAATATAGTGATGAGTGCTTCCACCACTATATTAAATGAATTATGATGCTCTCTTGGGTGGTTGTGGAAGAACCATCCTTGAGGGCATTTTTTTTTAGCTATGAATGATAAATGGAAAAGACAATGGTCCTCGTTCAAAAACGAACTGATGTACGAAAAGATGGACCCAAAGACGAAGAAGATGCTATGGTTCAACATCAAATTCAAAGAGACAATCTACGAAAGTCCGAAGGTATACCAAAACAACTACGCCTTCAATATTGATGGGTCGTGGCTCATATTCCCGACGGAATATCGGACGAAGGCTGGGAAGCCGAAATCCTTATACTTCCGACACAAAAGGAATGTTGTAGAAGAGTTATGCTATTTCGCCCGATTTCAACGTCTGATTGGGGTAGAAACCCAAAGGGAGCTCATCTATCATATGTGCTCATTTCTTGCCACTGCCTTAAAGATGCCTGACGGTATCTTTGACCCCACACCTGAAAACTTATCAATACTGAACAAGATCGCCGACAGGATACTTGTCTCGGATTGTCCGGAATGCACGTTGGAAAGACTGAAAGATGACAGAAAATTCTGCATCGACCCAGAACGGTTGAAGACCGTTGACGAATCGACAAAGAGTATAATGAGGAACAAAGGGAAACGTTTCGCCTCGTACTTGGAGATAAGAAAGAAGTATGTTGAATCGAAGTCGAAATCCGAAAACGCTGTTATCTGTGGCGTGAGCGATTCAACAATTGCCCGATTCAGAAGAAACAGAGCCCAAATGGAACAACTATGCAGGTCCTACTTCGGATTATAGTAGGGAATTGAAGTATAGTAGAAAGACATAGGTAGAGTATGCTTGAAAGACATAGAAAGGTGTGTCATTCAAGCATACTTTCTTTCATGTTGGGGCGTGTCATTCAAGCATACTGCCTATGTCATTTTACCTAAAGAATAATATATTCATATTATTATTGTGAATATATATTATTCACATTATTATTAGAATAGAAATAGAAGAGATACAGTGATGGTAGAGATTAAAGATGAGAGTATCCTATGGTTTATCAAGAAACCAAGAGAGACTATAAACTTACTGAATGTAGTGTTGGCTGTCGCCAACGACACTCCCTACACGCTCGCTTCGCTACGCTTCGTAGGGAGTGTGTTCGGGATGGAGACTGTAACAAGGATGAGGTATTATGTTCTCTTCATTTCTTATTATAGAAAGAGCGTTATCCTCAACCACCTCCCTAATGAAAGTAACTCTAATACCTCCATCCCTCAAACAAAACCCTTTAAACACCCTTTCTATAACCTTATTAAAAGTAGTATAACTACCATCCTCCTTACCAAGAACCATCACTGCTTTAACGGGAATCACTTCTTAAACCACCTCTTCTTCACGATTAGTGGTATCTCTGAGTCGTAACAAACTCTAAACATTCATTCCCTTTGGGCCGTGCCACCCTTCGGTGATGCCGGGTGCCGTTGCCCGCGCCACTTCTACTCTTGTAATATCTTCTTTTTTTGAAAAAGAATCATTTTTTTATTCAATCGCACTTTTTTTTGTTATTTTTTTCTTGTGAAGGTTCAAGTTGGGAAGCCCCAATAATTTGTCAAACTTATAATTTTATATAACATGGATAGAAAACAAGAAACAAATGCAGACAAACCTTTAGAAAAGAATGGACAGCATGCCGAAGATGCCAACTATGATAAGGCATTTAGACATTTGGTTACAGAAGCCGTATTCAGTATAGCGGGTGAAAACGACGACAGTTTCATCTATAAGATTATCTATAATGATATGGGCGACATTATCAACAATGTATCCGACGAGGATTTGACAAAATTGGCCGATGCTTGTGCTTATTATATCAATAACACAGATAGGCAAAAAGAATTGAAGAAGATAATGTGTGAGAGGACCAACAATGAATCTGATTATGAAGGTTGGGAAGACTTGGTCGATTATGACAAATACGGTGAAGGTGCATATTATTGTATCATTGAAATTGAAGAAATAGTTAAAAGGTATCATAAGGATTGATCATAATAGCTAAAATACTTAGTATAAAATGTTTAATATTAAAAATCAAAATAGTATGAGTAAAAGAAATGAACCACAGGTGGTAAGAATCAACGAAAACACAACAATGAAAATCACTGACATCAAAGATCATGGTGTATATGGTTTAGAAACATTGGTAACACTCTCTCTCAAGTTAGAGGACAGTAAGGTATACTACGACACGGATTTCAGTTTTGGAATGTCCTTCTTGTCCGTTGGTAATCAGAAAATCGAAAAAATCCTTTATGATGCAGCGTTGAAGGTATCGGACTATTGTCCGAAATCATCAAATGACATAGAACAATTAAAGGTGTTCAGAAGAAAGATTATGGAACAGTTTGATTTGGATTTGGATGGTGATATCATCTATATCCACAATCCGAAGGAAAGTTCCAAACGCGTCGCTCATAGATTCGAGGTAGGTTACACATACTTTGACCTTGGTACCGGTTTCGGAGTGAAGATTCTGAAAAGAAACAAACATTCCGTTGTCTTCTCATACTACGAAATCAGTGAAGACGGAACTATTCTTCAAGGGAATCCGAAGGACTCTCACGAGATTGGTATCTGTGGTGACGGTGAAGTATTGAGTGATGGGCCGATTGAAGATTGCCTGTTCAATGTACGAGTTGAAAATTCAATTGTTGCAGAGAATGTTGTATTGATGAATTAAAAGGATATTGCAATCTAAGTATGAGACAACCCGTCTGAAAACCGAAGCAAAAATATGTTAAATATCTAAGAATGAATGTAATTCAATACAATGCCAGGGTAAATTATCCGTTAACAACTTGATAATGTTAAAATATATAATTCAAATAAATAGGGTGGAAAAGAATAATGAATTGACTCTGCTGAACAAGAGGTGCTGGGCAGATGTCCTTGAAAGTTTGAAATATACTTTCAAGAATTGGGTTAAAGAGGTCGTTGAGGAGGTCATCGACGACAAGATGTGCAATGCAAACCTCGAAGACAAGAGATTGAATGCAGAAGAATTGTGTAAGAGATGGAGTATTTCAAGAAACACTCTTTACAATTGGGAACGAGATGGTATTATTTCGCCGTTGCCTCTTGGGGGGCGGAGAAAAGTCTACTCGATGAGGGATGTGCTGAACGCAGAATCAGAAGGATTGGTTAGAACCGCTTGCTAATGAAACTGGTATTACGAACCAAACAGAATGAAGGGATGCACCCTCTACATACTCGGATGAATGTCGAGGGTGCTGTCCTTTGGATAAACCTGTTGATGAAGGTTAATGTCGCGGAGTGGAACGAGGTCTCTCAATCCGAAAGGAAACTAAACAACTATCTCAACAAGAAAGGTATATCCAAGAAGGTCGCCCTTATTGAGGAGGCCGTCACGGATATGCGGAGGCATCATAGACTGACTAAGGAAAACTTGGAGAGTGCTATCGAGAGTATTGTGTTGGTGGATAAGAGAGATGAACTGAAACGGGCAGAGGAACTCAAGAAGTATGTCGAGGACAAGAAAAGAAGCAATGTCAAGAACTTCGTCATCAATTACATCAAAGGTATTGAGAATGGGGATGTTCGCAATTCAAGGAAAGAGAGATACGCAAAGCAATCTGTGAAGAATTGGGAGCAGTTTCGTAGAGTATTTTTGGATTTTTACGGCAATAGATCGTTCGGTTGGGATGACATCAATGAGTCATTGGTGGACAGATACATCGCCTATCTGGAGGGTAAAGGATATATGAAGTATACTATTGACAAACATATTAGTATGTTTAAGACATTGATTGGTGCAGCGGAAAGACAAGGTCTGCATAATAACCATATCGCGTTCAGTTTTTTGAAAAGACACCAAGTCAATGATGAAGACAAGGCAAAGGAAATATACCTTACCAAAGAAGAATTGTCTGCTCTATATGATATGCCGCTCACTGGATTTGAAGAGAAGGTTAGGGATGTTTTCCTGATTGGGTGCTTTACGGCATTAAGGTACAGTGATTACAGCAGGATCGAAAAATCAACTATCGGCATCACCCATAGTGGTACAAAAGTCATCAGGTTGAGACAGGAGAAGACTTCTGGTACGGTGGTTATTCCTATTATGGATGAGAGGTTGGAGACCTTGTTAAAGAAATATGACTATAACGTCCCCAAGATTTGTGACCAAAACCTAAATAGGACTATAAAGGAAATCTGCAAAAGATTATCGGTAACGGTACCAAGCCTTCAAAAGAAGGAAAGGACGGTTCTAACATTGAAAGAACGAAGGGCAGAGAAGAAAGCAAAGAAAAGGGGGATGGTGTTGTATGAGTACGACGAACACGGTTATCCCGTAAAGTCACGATGGGAACTTGTGGCGAGTCATACGGCAAGACGAAGCTGTATCACGAATATGTACCTTTCTCACAAGTTTTCTGTTTCGCAGATGATGAGCGTTAGCGGTCATAGAACAGAAACGATGTTTTACAATTATGTGAAACTATCTTTGGATGAATATGCCGACAATGTGGCGAGTGCTGCTGTGGATGGGTTATTCTAAAAAGTGAGATTGGATATTTCATTAGGGTGCGTCAATGGACGCACCTTTTTTGTTTGTTTACATCATATGTTTGCACCATCAAAAAACGTCTGTTTTTTCTTCAAAAAACAATATCTAATAATATGATATTATCTTAACATTTAATAATCCAACTTAGCTATCGTTGCCTGATCATCCATTTCCTTAGCCATTTGTTTGTATTGATTAGCAAGATCTTCAAAAACCTTTGCCACATGAGGATAAAGCGGTAAACATTGGTTCTTTAAATCTTCAAAATAATCAGCATTGTAACGTTCAATATCACCGCCATCATAGCTACCTCTGGTTGTGAAACCTCTTTTGTTATACAACCCAATATTATAGTTTTGAAACAGCTTGTCAGAATTCAACTCTTCCATCAGTTCAAACAAATCGATTGGAGGCCAATGTGGGTTGTCCTTTCGCTCTGGGTATTTTGCAAACAGTTCTCCCAAATGTGAATAAACAAATATTTCCCTATCCTTTTCTTTTGCAAGTTGTACGGCTTGAGAGATCCATTCTCTCAATGTTTCTTTGTCAATGTTGCCTTCTTTATCTACGCCAGGTATGGTATTCCACTCTCTCAAAAGATAGAATGCTCTAAATGCATTGTTCTTACTTATCTCAACACTTTCTTCTGGCTTGTCCTCTGGCACTTCATTCTCGTCTTCATGTTCAGGACGATACAGGAAGGTTAACAATTCGACAAATAAACCTGGGTCTTTCTGAAGCCGCTCGAAAAGCAACCGAAATATTGATTTGGACGCATGATTTTTGAGAAGCGGCAAAAACATCCATTCAAGCTGAAAAAGTTTTTCTTCGTCAGCATCTATACGCTGATGTAATTCTTCCAAATAGCTCTCAAATGCAAGCATGTCAATTCCTCCATTTATATCCAGAGAACATTTCATACTTTCCATCAGCATATCTTGGATTAAACCAGTGGGTAATTCCTTGGCATAATGCCATGTGCCATTCAAAGCATCTATTGCACGTCCGACCGATTTGAGTTTCTCCAAAACATACAGGATTGTTTTATTGTACGGGCCAAACAAATTAGCATTGAACTTTATCCAATAGCTTTTCTGAATATCCTTTGATTTATTGTCAATATATTTGAACAGGGTTTCCGTTGACCACATATTGTGCAGAAACAATGCAGATTCCTCGTCCGAAATATAATCATTCAATTCCTCAAATAGTTCAAGAAGCTTTTCTTCCCCTATTTTACTTTCTAACCCTTGAATATAACCACTGACAAACTTCTGGTCTTCATTCTCTGACAACAGTGGCAACACAAGATGGTTCAATCTATCAACGGCGTCCGAACCGCCTAATGTTCTTCCATACTCAGAAGGCTCTACAACCAGTTTTCTTACATTCACTACTTCCTCCAAAGAAAGATTATCGAGCCATTCTTTTACTGCTTCTCCCCGAATATCAGCTAAATGCCTAACGGCTTTATATGGATCGTCGTCATCATGATTTTCGGGCAATCGAGGTGAAAATTCGTCAAACAGCCACTTGTTTTTTTCAACAATATCTGTAGGAGTCAATGCATTGTATGCGATTTGCAAGTCATCTATTTCAGCATCTGACAATCGGTGATCATTTTCCGGTTTTAGTCTTCTCTGGAGCCACAATGCCTCTCGTATTTCTTTGCGAGACTCAGGACAACGATTGGTTGTTGTTTCAGCCACCTCCTTCATCCGTGCAATCACCTTACTTCTTATGGCATATGGCACAGGAAGAATCTCATCCACCAATTGGGCCAATTTGTGGTCTGAACCGTCAAATGCTTCACTAAGTTTTTTACATACAAATTCTGTGGTTTTCCATATATCATTGTATGTTGCACCTCTAGTAATCACCAAGTCGTAACCGCGCCATTTTAGCTGATGAGTACCTGTAGTAACGCTATGGTTCTTGGGCAAAAGAGACAACAGCCAATCCCACATTTTTGAATAACCACCCCGAGATAGTGAATCTATTATTGAGAGTCTCTGATCGGTAGAGGCTGTTGTGTGAGGATACCATGGTAAGTATATATTTGTCAAACTGTTGAATGGTCTATTGTCAAGCCTTCCGCCGGGGTCTTTTTCTGACAACACCAAAAGCACTTCTGTCACATCCTTCAATGATTCAGGCAACCACGCAAGGCTTTCAAAAGCCCAAAGCAAGTATGGATAGTTGCTTTCTGGAGCAAACAATCCTTCTTCCTCATTGAAAAGACACATTATATGGGAATCGTTTTCCGACAAAGACCTTTTGACCTCCGTGATGAAGAAAGAAGGTGAGGCTTCTGCAACAAGTGGCAGATATTTGGCTATACTATTCCATCTTTCAGCGCTGGCACCACCTATCACTTGTTTTATCACATCGTCAACAGTCTTTTGTATATTGCCTATCCGTGGTAATAACTGAGACCCATGCCAAGTAAGAATTATTAATGAATTGAGTACACCTTGCTTAAGTTGATCAGAATACTTTTTACTCTCATCTGAAAGCACTTGGGCCGATAACTCGGTGAGTTTGTCTATATGCTTTTTCGACACCAATTGTGACAAAACAGACCACAACGATAACGGAGAGGTTATTCTCCAAAATGCGCCTATGTTCATGACGGGAGGAACAGGTCTTAGAGACCATTGCTCCATTGATGACTGAAAATCTGCATAATCTTTTCCCGACAGCGAAGCCAGGATTTCTCTGTCACCTTCAAAGTTTTCATTCCATCTCTCGACAATGAGTGCAGGCACAATCACATTCACATCATCGTCATCCAGCCATTCCACCCGTAGTATAGGGAATCCAAGTTCCTTCTTTATCATCGTCAAATTGCACGAACAATCCTTGATAATCCGTCTGGCACGATCTTCCTCCACACCACTTTCTATCAATGACTTTTCTAATGCGAATCTGTTTGGACTTGGTAGATCTTCAACGTATTGGTTGAAATCGTCACCTGGACCAAGGGGTACTAGCACAATTTTTCCTTGGGATACGGCTCTGTGCAAAACAGTAGCATCCTCAAAATCAGGAACAAGATTAATCATGGAAGTTTGTACTTTCATTTGTCGGAAAGCTGTTTTATCTTCCACCACAATGGTTTTTGAATAGAATTCCTCCTGTTCTTTCTGCGGAAACAATTTACCTGCTGCTAAAATAAAACCAATAGCTTCTTCTTTTGATGATGCACGAAAAGCACGGAGTGTAGGACTACCCAGCATTTCCTTCATCTTTATTGCCACATCTTCTCTTCCGGCAGTATAAAAAGAAGGCTTAAGTTTTACATCCCCACCAGTTAGCAATTCTTCCAAACGTTCTTCACCAATCACTAGATTTGAGGACTGAAGACCTACCAAAGGAGCAAACCAGAGCTCAACAGAAGGAACAGAAATAATCCACTGAGCCAATATGGTTGAGTCATACACGCGCACATCTTTCCATATCCCATCTTTCTTCTTCTCATTTTCCCATTCATTTTTATCACCCCAAACGCGAGGTGTCATAAAAATAAAGGTGGTTTCGGCCTTGTTCAAACCTTCTTTAGATTCTGAACTACGTTTGGCATAATCGCTTTCTGCCTTCTGCTTATAGGAACCATTGGTTCCAAATTCAAGAATACTTTTTCCTAAAGGCAGATATTCTGTATGTTGTGATGTCTCCACCTCTCCATCCCATCCTCCCATAAACACAGCACTTCCGTATGGTATATCACCTTTCAGAAGATAAGGTGTAACTGAGGCATAAACCAACCGTCGTATCAATTGGGGGAAATCCCCTTTTGCCGATTGCATGTCTGCCCAATTTTCGATATGTGCTCGATCTATCATTAACTGTGATTATTAAAATAATTTTTCAGTTTACAAAGTTATTCATTCCTTCTGGTTATTTCATATTAATTAGCAACGCTTTCGTCTTCATTTCCATCTTTGAGAAGGCAAACCATTTTTTGCCAAGATCTTTCATCGAGGCGCCAATATGGTAGACGGTGCTGTCGATGCAAAGAAACCTATCATGGACTTTGTCAAACTGTTTCACCTCGATGGGCAGGTACTGTGCATTGTGTTTTGCAAGGTCGAGTGATAACTGCTGCTTGACCTTTGGGGTGTAGATTGTGGCACTCACCTTTGGCTTGCGCTTGTCAAGCATCGTCAACACGGTATCGTCAACGTAGTTATCAAAGAGAACGATGCTCTTCTTCGCCGAGCGAATGAGGTCGGAAACAAAGGTGAAGGCGTCGAAGATTTGTCCATCGAAAAAGATTCCCTCCACTGGAGGCAACGAAGTTCGGACAAAGAAGTCTATTTTCTCCTCTGTTTTGGAGACACGCTGCTCCAGTCGCTCTATGCGATTGTTGACAGCATAACCTTTCAGCAAATAATCTTTCAAAACACGGTTGGCCCATTGGCGATATTTCACACCTCTATCAGATTTCACTCGATAGCCAACAGAGAGTACCATATCCAAATTATAGAATTCCTTGGTACGATTTACCATACGACCACCCTCATTTTGAACTATCGCAAATTTTGCGACAGTTGCCATCCCATTAAGCTCTTCACGCAGTGCATTGTTGATATGTTTGCCTATGGTTTTGACATCCCTGTCGAACAAATCTGCTAATTGTTGTCTGTCCAACCACACCGTTTCCTCATCCAACCTAACCTCAAGACTTATATTGTTATCTGGCTGGTATAATATAATCTCACTTGAAGTGTTGGTCAGATTTGCCAGGTCATCAACAGCAGTTGGCAACATATTTGAACTGTCGCATTTTTTGCGACGGTTGCTTTTTGTCGAATCAGTCTTTTGTACCGCTAAGTCGCTCTTTTTCTTTGCCATATCTTTTTTCTTGATATTACTATTGTAAAAACGAGAAAAGACCGACTTTATTGTGTGTATCAAGTGATTTGAAAGGTCATCAGGGTGCGTCAAGGACGCGCCTTTTTTTTGAAATCTTTAAAGAATATGACCAAATTATGACCAAATTTGGGTTAAAAAAGAAAAATGGATTTTGTTTTTCGTTCATTTTGAACTACTTACAAAATCCTTTTGTACCCCGGGAGGGACTTGAACCCTCACGCCCTTGCGAGCAGCAGATTTTGAGTCTACCGTGTCTACCATTCCACCACCAGGGCAGCTTTTTAGAGATGGAAAACGAAAAGCAAAAGTAGAAATTATTTTCTGAAAATAAGTCGTTTACTTTCTTTTTTCGGCCGCTCATCGCCTCATCTTTCAAGTGCAAAAATACACACTTTTTTGATACTGCCAAAATTTTTTTTCGATTTTTTCTTGTAATCCAAAAAAAAGTAGTAATTTTGCAATCCATAATAAAACTAAAATAACTGATGCAAACATCTGACAAAGTGTTCATTTTCGCTGGTAGAGCCACTGCTGACCTGGCTCGCCGCGTGGCTGAAATTTACGGAATACCGCTGGGCAACTCGACTGTTTTCCAGTATGCCGATGGTGAATTCCAGCCTTCTTTTGAGGAGACTATTCGTGGCGGTGTGGTTTTCATTATCCAATCGACGACTCCTCCTACAGACAACCTCTTCGAACTGCTTATGATGGTCGATGCTGCAAAGCGTGCGTCGGCTGGTAAGATTGTTGCCGTTATACCTTACTACGGCTTTGCACGTCAGGACCGCAAGGACAAACCCCACGTTCCTATTGCATCGCGCTTGATAGCAGATATGCTTACGGCAGCAGGTGTGGACCGTCTGATAACGATGGACCTCCACGCCGACCAGATTCAGGGTTTCTTCAACATACCAGTCGACCACCTGTACGGTTCGTCGCTGTTTATGCCCTATATCCGCGAGAAATTCGACATTGAGGATGTTATGTTTGCATCGCCCGATATGGGTGGCAGCAAACGTGCCGGTATGTATGCCAAGACGTTGAACAACAGCTTTGTGATTTGCTACAAGCATCGCAACAAACCCAACGAGATTGGCGAGATGCGCCTTATCGGTGAGGTTGAAGGCAAGCACGTCATTCTGCTTGACGACCTGATCGACACGGGTTCGACTATCTGCAAGGCTGCGGGCATCATCAAGGCCAGCGGCGCCAAGAGCGTTCGCGCTATGATCACTCACCCCGTGCTGTCGGGCAACGCCATCGAGAAGATTGAGAATTCGGAGCTTGAGGAACTTGTGGTTTCCGACACCATCCCGCTGAAACGTGAATCGTCGAAAATCCGCGTTCTCTCCTGCGACTGGCTGTTTGCCGAGGCAATACGCCGCGTGACCAACTATGAGTCGCTGGACAACCTCTACGAGACGACCATCCACCACAAAGGGGTGATTCATAGGATAGAGCATTAAATAACGTTAACCTTAACTTTAACGTTAACTATAACAGAAGAGTTTTTAATTAATACATTTTTATAAACCAATTTAATAATTAAAACAATGAGAATAGTATCAATGAGCGGTGCTCTGCGTGAGCACGTAGGGAAAAAGGATGCTAAGGCTCTGCGTCGTGAGGACAAAGTGCCCTGCGTTATGTACGGTAAAGGTGAGCAGATCGCTTTCAGCGTTGCCCAGACCCAGTTCGACCGTATCATCTTCAACCCGGAACCTTGCTTCGTCGAGATCGACATCAACGGCACCAAGCACAGCGCTATGCTGAAGGACATCGATTTCCACCCCGTGACCGACATCGTCTATCACGCTGACTTCTATGAACTGAGCGACGACAAACCTATCGTTATGTCGATTCCCGTCCACACCACCGGTACTTCGGTTGGCGTTATGAAGGGCGGCAAACTGGCTTACAAGCAGAAAAGACTCAACGTCAAGTCTCTGCCCGCCAATATGCCCAACGAGATCCTCGTCGACATCACCAAGCTCGATGTTGCCCAGCGCATCAAGGTTCAGGATATTCCGACCAACAACTTTGAGTTCCTCAACCCGAAGAGCAGCGAGGTGCTTGTTGTGAACAGCACCCGTGCTTCTGCAACTGCCGACACTACCGAGGCTGCTGCCGAGTAATATGAACTGAAAGAACAGATAAGAGTCGCGATTGTATGTCGCGACTCTTTTTTATACCGGCTATGAGGCTTCATCTGCTTTTCGACTTGGACCGCACATTGTGGGACTTTGACGGCAACGCCGACCGCACATATCACAATATGTTCGACGAGTTTGGGCTGGAACGGCTGTGCGGCGTTGACTATGAGACGTTTCACGAGAAATACCGCATCATAAACGACGCGCTTTGGGACGCCTATCGCAACGGGACGCTGACAAAGGAACTGCTGTCGATACGGCGCTTCTCGCTGACGCTGGCGGCCTTCGGCTGCGATGCCGAGTCACCGGAGATTGTCCGCCTGTCACGACGTATGGGCGACTACTATGTGGTTGAAGGCACGCGGCAGACAGGGCTGATGCCAGGCACGAGAGAGATGCTGGAATGGTTCGACAAGCGTCGCGACAAGTTCGTTATGGCGGTGATAACCAACGGCTTTTCGGAGGCACAGCTGCCCAAGATGAAAACGGCAGGGATAGACAAGTACTTCGACTATTTCTTCCTGTCGGAGGATCTGGGCTATATGAAACCCGACCGGCGCTTTTTCGACGCGGCATTGAGCGAGATGAACGCCACGCCGGAGCAATGCATTGTGATTGGCGACGACTACAAGGTTGACATCCAAGGAGCTATGAATGCCGGCATCCCGCAGGTGTGGTACAACCCCAGCGGCATCCCCCTGCCGGAAGGCTGCACCAAACCCACGTATGAGATAAGGGACTGGAGGGAGATGGCCGGAGCGCAGGCTTCCAGCCTGCCAACACTGCAGGCTAGAAGCCTGCGCTCCCGGAAGCCTGCGGTCCAAAGATAAAACGAAAACAACAACAGCTATGCATAAATCAGGTTTTGTAAATATTATCGGCAATCCCAATGTAGGGAAATCGACTTTGATGAACGCTTTGGTGGGCGAGAAACTCTCTATCATCACCAGCAAGGCACAGACAACGCGCCACCGCATTATGGGCATCGTCAACGGCGAGGATTTCCAGATTATCTACACCGATACGCCGGGCATCGTCAACCCGCACTACAAGCTGCACGAGCAGATGATGGGCTTTGTGAACAGCGCGGTACAGGATGCAGACCTGTTCCTGCTGGTGACGGAGGTGGGCGAGACTTTCAAGAATCAGAATGTGCTGAAGAAAGTCATAGAGTCATCCGTCCCCGTAATATTGGTCATCAACAAGATAGACCTTTCGGACCAGCAGACAATCCAGGAGAAGATATCCTACTGGCAGGAGCAGATTCCGCGTGCCGTCGTCATTCCTTGCTCAGCAACGGAAGGCTTCAATGTCAACAACATTTTCGACCACATTCTGAACCTTCTGCCAGAGAATCCCCCATACTTCCCCAAGGACGAGCTGACCGACCGCTCGATGCGCTTCTTTGTGTCGGAGATAGTGCGCGAGAAGATTCTGTTGCTCTACGACAAAGAGATACCCTATAGCTGCGAGGTGGCTGTGGAGAGCTACAAGGAAGGCGAGACGCTGGATGAGATATCGGCCCTGATATTCGTGGAGCGCGAGTCGCAGAAGGCAATCCTTATCGGCCATCAGGGTAAGTCGATAAAGAGACTCGGCATCGAGGCCCGCAAGGACATCGAGGAGTTTACCGGTAAGAAATGCTATCTTGAGCTGCGCATCAAGGTGCTGAAAGACTGGCGCAACAGCGACCGGGCCTTGAGGCAGTTCGGCTATGAGGGCGACTGATTTTTAGAAGTATTCTATCTCGCGGGTGACGATATACTGCATCACGGGATCACCGTCGATGAGTTCGCTCTCTGTGCGGCGCGTCCAGTTGCCGTTGCTGTCGTATTCGTATTGGAAGATGGTGATGAACATTTCGGGCTCAGCCTCGCTGTAGTCGTAGAGGGTCTGCGACACAGGCTCATTGTTCTCGTCGTATTCATAGCGCCATTCCTGCATCTTTTTGCCACTACGGTCAAAGACCACCTTCTTGTCTATATTATTGCCTGAATAGGTGAACACCTCGCGTTTGTAGATGTTGCCAGCAGCGTCGTTGAGCGAGCGCTGGACAAGGTGTCCCTGAGCGTCATAGCGTACAAGCGTGCGGCTCTCAATCTGGCGGTCGACATCCTCGACCCACATTTCCTTCAGCACGTTCTGAGCATCGTATGAGAAATAGGTGCGACCAATGACGTTCTCGTTGTTGTCAACGATTTGTTCGACAGTGGTGAGGCCGAAGCCGTCGTGTTTGAAGCGTGAGCGGAAAATAATGTCAGCCTCTGGAGTGACGTATGTCATAGTCTTACGCCAACCTTTGGAGTTATAGGCCGTTTCCAAACGTTCAAGAATATCGCCTTGTGAGGTGACACCCTGGAAGTCGGTGCGTGCCTCGTATGTTATTTTGGTCACATTTTTCACCCTTCCGTGCAGCCCGTCGAGGGTCACGTCGGTCGATATTTTCTGTGCATTCAGCGAAGCTGTCGACAGTACAAATGCGGCAATCAGCAGAAATGGTTTAATATTCATAATTCACTGTTACTTATTTGATTGTGCGTATTTTTCCTTGATATTATCAACTCGTCTTGAAAGGCAAAAGTACGAAAGTTGAATGAAATAGCAAAATTTTCGTATTTTTGCAAATTCAAATGGATAACGAATGACTGTGCAAAATATTATATTGTTGTGTTTTATTTTATACACGGCATTGCTTTTTTTTGTAATGTGGCTGACTTCGCGCCGCTCTGCGGGCAATGACGCCTTCTTCAGAGGCAACCGCAAGTCGCCCTGGCCCGTGGTGGCCTACGGTATGCTTGGCGCATCGCTGTCGGGCGTAACATTTATGTCGGTTCCCGGCGGTGTCTATTACGGTGCGTTCACCTATATGCCGCTTGTATTCGGCTATGTCATAGGCTATTTCGTCATAGCCTTCCTGCTCCTGCCTTTGTATTACAAACTCAATCTGACATCCATCTACTCGTATCTTGACCAGCGTTTCGGCGGTTCATCGGAGAAGACCGGGGCCATTTTCTTCATCCTGTCGCGCCTGCTGGGTTCAGCGTTGCGTATGTATCTGGTAGTCTTTGTGCTTTACGAGCTGGTTTTCAGAACTTGGGGCATACCTTTCTGGGTGCCTGCGGTGGTGTTCATAGCCCTGATACTTCTCTACACCTTCCGCGGAGGCGTGAAGACCGTTGTGTGGACCGACACGCTGCAAACCACCTTTTTGCTGTTAGCAGCCATTGCAACAGTCATTGTCATCCTTAAGAACTTGGGAATGAGCATACCCGAGCTACTCAGCGCCAGTGCTGACGAAGGTTACACACGCATCTGGGAGACCGACATCAACCATCCAAAATACTACTGGAAACAAATCGTGTCGGGCGCTTTTATCACTATTGCTATGACAGGCCTGGATCAGGATATGATGCAGAAGAACCTGACCTGCAAGTCGCTGCGCGACGCTCAGAAGAACGTTATCACATCGAGTTTCCTGTTCATCATCGTAAACATCATATTCCTGACACTCGGTGCAGCATTGGTTTATTACGGCACACACACGCCAGGCTTCGAGATGCCTTTAGGTGCCGACGGACGGGTGCTGGCCGACAAGATATATCCTGTCATCGCTCAATCGCTGGGCGGCTTTACACTGATTTGCTTTGTATTGGGAATGGTTGCGGCAGGCTACAGCAGCGCCGACGGCACTCTGACAGCACTGACAACCACATTCTGCTACGACTTCCTGCATTTCGACAAACGGGAGAATATGAGTGAAGAGCGGCAGGTGCGTTACCGCAAGATAGTTCACATAGGCTTTGCCCTACTCTACCTGCTGGTAATCATCGCCTTCCGTCCATTCCACAACGACTCGCTCATCAACATACTCTTCGACATAGCAGGCTACACCTACGGTCCCCTGCTGGGATTGTATGCCTTCGGACTCTTTACAAAATGGAGCGTCAAGGACCGTTTCGTCCCGATTGTCGCCATAGTCAGCCCCATAATCTGCTACCTGCTGAAGATATACTCCGCGCAGCTCTTCGGCGGCTACCAGTTAGGTTTTGAGCTGCTGCTGCTCAATGGAATAATAACATTTATAGGACTTGTATTGATTAGAAAAAGATGAAAAACAACTTTAATACTATGCGCAACATACTGATGTTGTGTGCAGTTATGCTTCTGTCCGGCTGCACCCAATACAAAGTGTATTCAGTAAAGGACAATCCCACATTGCCCGTCAACGGCGGTGTCGTCTATGCACTGCCACGCACCCAGCTCTGCGTCGCCGTAACAGTGCAGCGAAGAGACCTCTCCAGCGCCCCTTACAGCGCCTATGCCACCGACTATCTGGGTGTAGCGTCCTCAGGCACAGACACAAGCTATAACATTGCCGACATCGATGTCAGCAGCGTCAACATTGCCGACCCCGACCACTGCTACTTCATCAAAGTGAACCGGGGCTCTGTCACCGTCGACGAGCGGCATCTGCTGCTGGCTGTCGGTATGCCAAACCCGCAGGAGAACACCGTCTCTGCCGCAATGCCGTCGAGAAACAGCACCCCTGCCAGCGCCAGAAACAATCTACGCGCCTCCTACAACCTTTACGACCGCGCAGACACATTCTACACGCGCTACGATGCACCGAACCGCCCAACTATGGTATCCACACGCAAAGACGTGCGCTCAATCAAGCAGCAGGCCGCTGCCGCCGCCGAGCGCCTTGACGAGATACAATCCAAACGCCAGGAACTCATCTCGGGCGAGTATGAAGGCTCATACAGCCCCGAGGCCATACAATATATTTTAACTCAGCTGCAGCGCCAGGAGGAAGAGATAATCGCCTCATTCTGCGGCGAAGCGAAGACCGAGACCATACGCTTCTATGTCGAGCCTCAGATGCGCAAACGTGAAGACTACTGCGACACCATCATCTGGTTCTCGCCCAGCGAAGGATTTATGGGCGATGCCGACAACCTGTCTAAGGATGCGTTCCCCATAATCTGCACCGTGCACAACGACAACGACACAAAGACTATCGACCGCTTTGTCAAATACCACACCTCCGGTTTCACGCAGAACAGCAGCAGCGGTCGCACAGGCACTGCCGCCTCGCGTTCGCGCGACCGCAAAGGGTTCCGCTATCGCATCCCTGCCGGAGCAACAGTGACGGTGACCACACCCCAGTTCTCCGTCAGCCGACAGGTGAAGATGTCACAGCTCGGTCCCGTAATCTCACTGCCGCGAAACCGCATCAAAGCCCTCTTCGACGCCAACACACTTGACCTACGCCAATTCGAACGTTCAAGATAAAAAGGGAAGTCATCAGGAGTTAAAGGAAGTCAAAGAGAAGTTAAAGGAAGTTATAGGGAAGTTAAAGAGAAGTTAAAGAGAAGTTAAAGAGAAGTTAAAGAGAAGTCAAAGAGAAGTTAAAGGAAGTTAAAGAGAAGTTAAAGAGAAGTTAAAGAGAAGTTAAAGAGAAGTTAAAGAGAAGTTAAAGAGAAGTTAAAGAGAAGT
>JBGUIU010000335.1:0-1963 GCA_045113275.1 Paludibacteraceae bacterium | reverse complement strand
CCAATCGGGATACATGAAAGCATACAAGGCGGTCGGGAAATGATAATTATAGAGCAGTTGGATTGACATTATCATCAACCATGCGTTTCAAAACCCTAATCAACAAGGCAATCAAAGCTGAAATTAATAAAAGTCCCGATCTATATGGAGTACATTGAAAACCCGACACTCCAACAAAGGTAACAAAAATAATCAGCGAACAAGCAAAAACAACCCATACGGACTTCCTGCTTCCTTGGAAGAAGAAGGTTGAAATAGAATTGCCCAAAAACACAAGGACACAAAATAGGCAAAAAGAATACCTATAGAGCAATCCCCATTCCAAATCCGGTTTGGTGGTTAGGAAGTGATGCCGAATATGCAATGCTATTTCACAGATTATCAGATACGTCACAATCTGAATCAGACTCATAATCAATGTTTTTATCCAAGGTTTCATTCTATTTTGTTTTTAAAAACAGGGGTTGACACCCCTGCCTGTGTTGTGGCCCCATTCTGGGCTTAGGGCGTACGCATCATGTAGGGATACGCACTCCCCAACCTCGACCCAGGGCGTTGCCCATGGGCTATATCTGTTTAAGCCTTTCAGGCTTATAAGCACTGTCCTTGAGGAAAGCTTAATTCTTAACTCTTAACTCTTAATTCTTAACTCAATTTTTTATATACTTACGACACATCAATCCAATCATATAATCAATTGATTTAGAAGGTGACTTAGCATATAGTTTTTCAAAATGATTATAAAAATCACTAATGTAATTTTCTTTTAGGTTTAGATCGGGAATCTTATGAAAAACATAATCATACCAACAAAGCGTTGCATTTTTTTCTCGTTCATATTCTTCCTTCAACATCGTTTCCTTACAAAACTGCAAATAATAAGATATCGTAATCAACATCTCTAAATCAAAGGTCTCACAATAGTCTTCAGATACTATTTCTTTCCCCCAGTAATACCTCATAAAAGCATGAAAGCAGTCAAATCTATCTGTATTATTCGCAAAAGGAGGTATGAAGTTTTCGTCACACACGATTCGATTAAAATTCAAGCCAGATATATATATAAGTTTATTTTTTTCTTTGCATTCACAGAGAATGTGTGTATCCATCATATACGGAGATGTAAGGAGAGTTACAGACTCATATTTTTTCCCTGTTTTATCATTTAGCCATAATCTCAATGCATTTAAATCCATATAAGAAGGGAGTTTACCATAATATTTATCTATTTCAGCATAAAGTCCTTTCACATTGGAGTCTTGTATAAGATCTTGAATAAATGATTCCCACTCTGCTTTCAAGCCATACAACGCATCTATTCTCTTCAAAAAGTCCGATGTGTCTTTGCTGTTTAACGTCAACAGATACTCGTCAATCAGCTTCTTATTCTTAACAATGTGGTTATCCTTATATTCGAAGAAAATGGATGTGAAGTGAAAATCATAAGAATAGTTGCTTTTGCTTATGGAATCGCCAAAAGGTTTCCATGCATAATTTTCATATTTGAAATCATTAATCGGATACATACCATATATGTTGTCCCCAGGAAATCTATACCGAACAGCTGTTTCAGCTATCTCATATGCCATATTAGCAGTTGAGTGCACAACTTTATAGAATGAATTTGGATCTTTATTTATAACCCGTACATCTGTCAAAGAATTTACTTGAACATTAAATAAACATTGAGCATTCAAATACATCACATTCAACAAAAACAATAACATCACTATTTTTCTCATAATCAACTATTTAAAAAGGCATACCAAGAAGATAACAATCCACAAGTCCGATCAGGAGCATAAGAATCAGGAATCGTTCAAGCCTGAGCTTCTCTTTCCATAGAAGGAGAGAGAGGTAAATGCCTATGCCACTCATAACTATGCATGTCCACAGCACCCAATCGGGATACATGAAAGCATACAAGGCGGTCGGGAAATGATAATTATAGAGCAGTTGGATT
>JBGUIU010000334.1:0-8446 GCA_045113275.1 Paludibacteraceae bacterium | reverse complement strand
GGAACTGGCCAGGCCCGTTCTTGACGAGTTTTTTGCGTGGGGTTCATCGAGAGCTGCTGCAAAGAAATCCAAACTGGGTGAGGCATTGACCTATCTCCATAACAACAGCAGGCAGTTATCTGAATATCTGAATGACGGGCGCCTCGAGATCAGCAACAATCTGGCTGAACGAAGCATTAAGCCGTTTGTAATTGACAGAAAAAATTTCCTGTTCGCAAACACTCCAAAAGGAGCAACGTCCGGAGCGGTCATATTCAGCCTGATACAGACTGCAATAGCCAATGGTCTCGATCCTTACCGATATTTGAGATACATATTCGCCGAAGCACCAAAAATGGCTGCCGTAGGAGAAGACTGGATATCTGCTATGCTGCCGGAAAACGTTCCTACATCTTGCGTGGCGGGACAAATGTATTAGCGCGTCATGGTTTGACGCTTACCAGATTTTCTGTCTTTATCAGATATTATAAATTTATAAATTTATAAATTATTTTTTTATTGACAAATAATCGCTATAGCTATATATTGAGTACAGATGAGGTATTTGGCGCTTTCTACACGTTCGACTATATTGTTTTATATTTTATAGATAATAATATAGTCGTTTTGACTGTTTTGCTTGTTTTGGCTTGTGCAATTGGTTTATAAACTATTTATGTTTTTATGGAAGGAGGAGCATCAACCGTTAAGCCAAAACTACAAGTTCTGAATAATATACAATAAAATGGAGGATTATTATTATGGTAATGTGGATTGGAATAATAATTGTTATTGCAACTTTTTACCTTATTATCAAAGGATTCGAATCTAGAGCAGTCCTTCTAACTGCTGGTTTTATTCTTTCAGCCATGGGCGGAGGTCTTGGTGGCCTCTTTGATGCATTTAACAGCCAGCTACTTAGTACTAGTATGACTCCTATTATCACTGCATCTATGGCTTTTGGTGCTGTAATGGAATATACAAAATGTACTGATCATCTTATCCACGCTATTATCAAACCGATGCGAAAGATTAAAGCTGGTATCGTTCCTCTGGCTTTCCTTGCCACTTGTTTGATCAATATTTCTGTAACTAGTGCCTCTGGATGTGCTGCGGCAGTTGGTGCTCTGCTTATTCCAACAATGCTTTCTCTCGGAGTAAATCCCATATCTGCAGCTGCAGCTGTAGTAATGGGTACATGGTGCGGAAGCTTAAACCCAGGAGACGCATTTAATGCACAGATTGCAGACGCAATTGGAAATACTGCAACTGTTGAGGAAATATGGCTGTTCCATATACCTCCAGCAATTACTTGTATAATAATAATTATGGTTCTGATGACCGTTCTAGACATTCTTTCAAATAGGAAAAAGGTTGCATCTGATCCGACAGCAACAATAACTGAAATGAAAGAAGAAGCCGAAGTATTTAAAATAAATGCTTTTAAAGCTATTTGTCCTGTTGTCCCTATTATTCTTGTTCTTCTCGGCACATTCGGTATCCTTCCCAATCTAAACCTCGCTATTTGGATGCTTGTTGGTTCTATTGTGGGTATGATTGCCGACTGGAAAGAACCTACCGGAGCAATTAAAGCATTCTTTGGAGGATTGGGAAAATCTTTCGGAGATATTGTTGCCCTTATTGCTTGTGCAACCGCGTTCACTCATGGTATAAAGGCAGTTGGTCTTACTGATGCTCTTATTGGCGTAATGCTTAAATCTTCTTCTCTAGCAAAAATTACAGCTGTTGGACTTCCGTTCACTATTTCTATCCTATCGGGTTCTGGAAACGCCGCAATAGCCGCTTTTAATTCCTCTGTATTGCCTTATGCTGCAGATATGGGTATGAATGGTGTTGCAATGGGTGTTTGTGCAAAGCTAGCTGGTGCTATCGCACGGTCTGCATCTCCTGTTTCTGCATGCGCTATCATATGTGCGCGATTTGCAGGTGTATCTCCTATGCATCTTACAAAGCGTACGATCATCCCTGCCCTGGTAGTAGCAGTTGTTCTTATCGTTATATTCATTTGATTAGCAATATTACTTTCCGGTATTATTTGGTCCTGCCTCATTAAAAATTTTAATGAGGCATTTATATTAAATGGTGGATAGAGAGGAATTACTATGCTATTAAATAGAGAAAATATAGATCCACGAAATCCGGTACGTTCCCAATACGTCGGATTATTTGAAGATTCAATTCTTGTTGGGAATGAAGAACGCAAAATATTAGTTTATTTACCAGAAGGAATCCGATGTGCCACTGCAGGAGTTATAATCCTCCCAGATAATGGAATTTCATCTTTGGAAATGTTTGAACGTAGCTCATGGAAGTCAATTGCAGATGCAGAACTGGACTCAATTAACAAACCAATATTGATGTTCCTGGAAGCTAAAGAGAATGAATGGAGAATCGACGAGCCGATTGAGTGCGAAGATGGAGAAATTGCCTATCTTCGGGCAGCATTTGATAGATTCAACAAAAGGGATCATTGGTCAGTCCATGAAGCTAAAGTATATATTGTTGGATATGGTACAGGGGGCACTATTGCACAGAAAGCTGCCATTAACGATCCTGCATACTTTACTGCAGTAGCGGCAGTCGATCCTGAAGAAATATCCACTGAATATTTGAATGAAATTGGTAGTCAACCTTGCACGCGATTGGATGGATTTTATGACGAAACGGGAATCGGAATCAAGAAAGGAGAGGTGCCAGTACCAGCATGGATTCTTAAAAATAATTGCAAATCAGCAGATTATTCAAAAGAGATTGGATATTATAAAAATGCATTAGGTACAGGACAAGAACAACAATATATTAATCTAGATACAGTTTTCTATCTCAGAACAACAGAAACTCCCTATCCTCTGGATCAACAAAAAGAAGCGTTCCGTCTTTGGATAAGTGATATAAATAACCCCAAGAATGACTTTGGAAATAATGTCAACTACAGGATTTGGAAAGAATTCTTTTGCAAACTAAGACGATGGAGAGGCAATCCAATTGGAGATCTTCGTCTTTCTGAGCGTCCTATAAAAGATTTAAAAATGGATTATTATACTGCAGAAGTGGGAGGTTGGCTCAGAGAATGGTATGTCCATGTCCCAAAGCAGGTACGTGATAACCCTGAGGTAAAAGTTCCTTTGGTATTTGCTTGTCACGGATATACTTGTAGTGGGTTTACCTATACCGGTGATTGCCAATGGCATAAAGTTGCGGATAAATATGGATTTATTGTTATTTTTCCTTGTGCATGCTACACGAAAAGACCTAATGCGGTAAAT
Source organism: Paludibacteraceae bacterium (assembly GCA_045113275.1). Lineage (GTDB taxonomy): Bacteria > Bacteroidota > Bacteroidia > Bacteroidales > Paludibacteraceae > UBA1181. The sequence continues at coordinate 5,180 of JBGUIU010000334.1, read as the reverse complement.
CTTCCAGCGTGGAATGTATACTGCGATGAGAGGTTCGCAAATGAATCACCGTATTTTCTCTATATGCTGCAAGATATAAAACAACGTTGGAATATTGACAACTCACGGGTTTATATTACCGGACATTCAAACGGTTCTGCTATCACTCACTATATGGGTCTTGAGCACCCTGAACTGTTTGCTGCAATTGCTCCCTGTTCCGGGGTTTTCCTCAGGGATACAGTCAAAATGTTCCCTACCCTTCCGTTCTATAACTCTCACAATCCACTTCCTATGCCTGTATGGATGTTCGGCGGAGAACGGGAAGAAAATGTACGTCCTCATATTCCAGAGGGTGAAAACAACACAACATTTACCCTGAAAGCATGGCTTGGCTTCAACCAAGACTACATACCTGAAAAGTTTGAAGAGCACCATGTTTATAAAGACAGATGGCATGAGTATGAAATGGGTAAAAACGCTCCCGTCAGGTATACTTGGATTGAGAACTTTCCTCATGCAGTTACAACAGAAATGGCCTTTAGAATATGGGAAGAGTTTTTCTGTCATTTCTCTAGAAATCCTGATGGTACACTGAACACAACATAAAAAACTATGGTAGCATATTTTTCTAGCGTTGCTTCATCATTTTTGACAACACTATTCTTCGCTTTTGTCATTGCTACAATTGGATATCTGATAGGAGGCATTAAAGTCAAAGGGATATCTCTTGGTACAGCAGGCGTTTTGCTGACTGCACTTGTTTTCGGTATTTTATCCAGTCAGATTCCTTCCATTGAGTTAGGATCAAAAAAAGTTGTCTTATTCGATTCCTCTGTCAAACCACTATACACGCTTTTTTCCAACATGGGCACTGCTATGTTTGTTTCTGCAGTCGGCTTAATTGCCGGACCTACTTTTTTCCGGGGGATGAATAAGGCTTCGCTTTCTTATATTTTTATGAGTGTAGTTATTATTGGCGTTGGTGTCATTACCATGATCATCATAAAAAATCTTTCAGGTATCTCATCTTCTCTTGCTGTTGGTCTGTTGACCGGCGCGCTAACCAGCACTCCTAGTTTATCTGCTGCTAAAGAAGTAGCCATGGATCCAGATGCAGTTACCGCAGGTTATGGCATTACCTATATTTTTGGTGTCTTAGGAGTAGTATTATTTGTGCAGCTAATGCCAAGATTTCTGAATGTGAGTATTGCGGAAGAATGCGAAAACTTTATTGATGCTGACATAGTTAAAATCAAAAGTGTAAACAGAAATCTGAAGAAAGTCGATTCTATGGATTTTTTCCCGTTTATGTTTACTGCTTCTCTTGGAATGATTCTTGGAGGCATTAGAATCTCAGGAATCAACTTTTCTCTTGGTTCATCCGGTGGAGCATTGATTATGGGACTTATTGTAGGTCATATAGGTCATATTGGAAAGATAGACCTATCTGTCGATAAGAATACTCTAAACTTCTTCCGAGAACTTGGGTTGATGCTGTTCCTGATCGGTGCCGGTGTGCCTGGTGGTGTGAATTTCATGAGGTATGTAAAGTTCAGTTATTTTATCTATGGCACTATCATGACGCTCACTCCTATGGTAGCAGGCTTTTTATTGGGAAAATATGTGTTCAAACTTAGTGTTTTCAACAATCTTGGTTCAATCACCGGCGGAATGACGAGCACTCCTGCTCTCGGCACCTTGATCAATGTTGCGGGTACAGATAAAGTTGCTTCTGCTTATGCAGCAACTTATCCTATGGCTATGGTTTTTATTGTTTTAGCTGCTAAGCTAATTGTTATTATCTTTTGATTTGTTAATTAATCAGTCTTATGTAAAAGCCAGATTTAACTTCTTTTATAAATCATGAAATAACAGTACAACAAAACAATATTTTGATAGTATCGCAATGCGATTCTATATAATATTTATTAAAAAGGAGAAAAAAAATGATTGACTTATCAAAATTTATTGAAGTATCGGAAAAAGAATCACTTGGTATCAAGAATTTAATCGTCAAACAGCATGGGAAAATCATTGGAAGATGGGATCCTGAGCTGGACGAGAGACGTAATCTCTATTCCGCAACAAAAAGCTTTACATCCATAGCTGTAGGTATAGCTGAAAGAGAGGGTCTATTTTCTGTAGATGATCTTGTTGTAGACACTTTTCCAGATGATCTTCCGCCAGTCGTGAGTGATAAAATGAAGAGAATGAAGCTTGTCCATCTTCTAACGATGAGTTCTGGTTTTGAGCCTCCAATGCTCCTCGGGAATGAAAACCGTCATGCTTTACGGAAGTCTGAGCCCGACTGGGCAAAATATGTCCTGAGGCAAGAAGTTGTAAATGAACCCGGTGAAGTTTTCCTATATACAGATACTGGTCCTTATCTTCTCGGACTTCTAATTGAACGGAAATCTGGTATGAGCCTTATCGATTATATGATGCCACGCTTGCTTGAACCTCTTGGGATTGGCAGAGTAGATATCGAACTTGGACCCCAGGGTGAAGCTTTTGGTGCAAGTGGCATGATGCTATCATGTGACGAGTTCTCTCGTTTCGGCGAGCTACTTCTCAATGGTGGTGTTTACGATGGAAAACGCTTGATAGATGAAAAGTATGTCGCTGATGGTTCGAAAGCATTTATAAAGCACGGTCAAGGCGACGAAGAAATTGGTACTGAATATGGATACTTTTTCTGGATTACCGAAAGCGGTAATATCTTCCGCTGCGATGGTCGCTTTGGTCAATATAGTGTAATCATTAAAGATAAAGATGCAACTATCACTTGTCTATCACATAATACTGGTGATCAGACAGATATTTTGCGTGCTTTCTTCCGCTATATTAAGCCACAACTTTGATGCCTTTAAAAGAAAATAATTACATATCAAAAAGTTGAAGGTGATTTCAACCTGCAGGGGCAGGTTGCGATCGTTGTTGGAGGTGCAGGAGGAATTGGCGAAGCAACCGCTCGCATGTACGCTTCTCATGGAGCTAAAGTTGTTATTACAAGCCGAAGAAAAAGTTGCCCTCAACTTGCTGATAACATTTCAAAAGAATATGGAGTAGACACTTTTGGTATTTCCTGCGATGTCACAAAACAAGAAGATGTAGACAATATGATTGCAGCCACTTTAAATCGATTCGGAGAGATAAATATACTTGCAGCCATGCCAGGATTTGTTGACTTGTTTCGTGCAGCAGACATTGACATTGCCTGTATTGAAAAGCATATTAATATCAATGCAATTGGTGTTTTCAGAGTATGTCAAGCTGTTGCTAATATTATGATAAAACAAGGCAAAGGTGGTAAAATCGTTTGTGTTACATCACAGGCTGATTTCATCGCAATTAATAAACACGTTGGATATACCATGAGTAAGGCTGCACTTTTGGGCATGATAAAAGTATGTGCTCTTGAGTGGGCTGAATACGGAATTAATGTAAATGGAGTTGCGCCAACTGTTGTAAACACATATATGGGTAAAAAAGCATGGAAGGGTAAAGTAAAAACCGATATGATCAAAAAAATACCCGCACATCGTTTCGCGGAGACCGATGAAATTGCTGCTTCTGTACTCTTCCTTTCATGCCCAGAATCGAATATGATTACTGGTGAGGATTTAGTTGTTGATGGCGGCTTCACAATTTATTAAAAGAAACTGGTCCGTCAATTTATAAATAGCGATAAAGAAAATGGTAAACCGTTTTTCGATTGGTTTACCATTTTCTTACATCTGTGTCTATTCATGAGAAATCAAATAGAATATTACTTCAAAAAATCAGCATAGTATAAATCAAATTCCAAAATATAAAATATAAAATGGATGGTAAATATTATGAAAAATAAAAAATACTTAAATAAAGGTGCTTTTATGATCGCGAAGGATAAAATGATAGTAGTGGATGAAACTCATTTAAATACCATAAGCGATGAAAGAATTCGTAAAGCAATTTGTAGCCAACTAAAAATAGACTTACCTGTTGCACCAGACAACGTTCTGATTAAAATTGAATGTGTTGGAGTATGTGGTTCAGATGTTCATTATTTTCACGAAGGACAGTGCGGAACATTTTTTCTCGATGATGAAAGAGATATTCCATATATGCTTGGTCATGAGGCAGCAGGTACAATTGTTGAGGTTGGAGCTAATGTCTCCCATTTAAAGGTTGGGGATAGAGTCTGTTGTGAGCCCGGAAAAGCTTGTGGCAAGTGTGAATTATGTAAAGCAGGAAAATATAATCTCTGCCGAAATGTGGTATTCTGGGCAACGCCACCCATTCCTGGATGTTACAAGAGATATATCGAGTTCTCAGCTGATCTATGTTTTAAACTTCCAGATGAGATGAGTACAAAAGCTGGTGCAATGGTCGAACCTTTTGCTACCGCAATGTTTGCAGTTGAAACAGCAGAGGTTACGAAGGGCGATACCGTTTTTATCATGGGAAGTGGTTGTCAAGGACTTATGGCACTACTTGCTTGCAAATATAAAGGAGCAAAAAACATCATTCTTTGTGATCTAGAGGATAACCGTTTAGAAAAAGCGCTTAAACTTGGTGCTACATCAGTTGTCAATAACGGGAAGTTAAGTGAAAAAGAGTTTTATGAAACAATAAATCAACTCACAAATGGAGGACCAAGAGTAATAATTGAAGCAATTGGAAATGCTACCACAATAAGGCAGGCAGGAGAACTTGCAAGAAGAGGTGGAGTTGTAGTTCTTTTGGGTATGCCTCCTGAGAATATTATTCCGTTTAACATAAATGCTATTATGGATAATGAAGTTCAGATCCGACCTATTTTCAGATATAGATATATTTTCCCGAAATGTATCAAAGCTGCAAGCACAGATTGTCCGATAGAAAAAGTGATTTCAGATGAATATACTCTTAATGAAATCCAACAAGCATTTATTGATTCAATCTATCGAAAAAATGAAGTTGTTAAGGCTGCTGTTATTATAGACTAATACTCCTATGGAAATAATATCTATTAAATCTTTTTATCTATTATTCAAATGCTTTTAAATATAAATCGTTACTTGCATACAAGTGTTAGATAATCTATAATATAAGTCCAAATTGGGTACTATATATGGCCCGCAAAACTTTATAGGGTCTACTGAAAAACTTGAAAAAGCAGCAACGAGAAAGATTGTAACGAGGTAAATCCAAGTATATGGAACAAAAAATGTAAG
>JBGUIU010000333.1:0-1575 GCA_045113275.1 Paludibacteraceae bacterium | reverse complement strand
CCAGGTATCGGGACGTCATTACTCCGTGCTGCAGTTTCATTTATAGCAATACTAGTTATTCTTATTCCGATCAATGAATTAATTAAGAGGTTACCATGCCATATAATCTTTGGGGTTTGATAAGTAGACAGCCTCAATAAAAGGCATAGTTTGACCAATATAATTTAATATTTAATTCGGGAGTTAATATATTACGAACATGGGACCTATTACCTTTGTTGCACCATATTTTTATAATACAGTTTGGTACATCTTCTGGCTGATTGTCATTTGGATGAATGTCATCTACTATATAGGTTCAGGAGAGCAAAAGATTCTACATGCAAATGGAAGTGACCCTTCACAAGGGGTTGCCATCCTAATGACCTTTATTGTCATTTATTACTTGGGTTTACGACCTCTGCATAGTGATTTCGTTGATATGAAGAATTATGCTGAGATTTATAAAGTTTTCGCTCCTACTTATGGTTATGACCCTCCTAGTTTGTCTAAGGAGTGGCTTTGGCATGATATTATGGTGTTTTTCCAGCATAACGGATTCACCGTACACGAATTCTTTTTGTTCATTGAGTTCGTTTATGTGATGGGAATGCTGTTGAGCGTGTCTATACTTACTCGCAATAATCTGTGGGTGGCTATGATGTTCATGTTCCTCTCCTTCAGTTTCCTTGGCTATGGTGAGAATGGAATTCGTAATGGAATGGGTTGCAGTGTGGTAATGGTGGCTATTGCTCTCTTGACTCAAGAGGGAACCCCCAAAAAGATTCTCTCTGTTTTCGTGATGTTTTTAGCAATGGGCATTCATCGTAGTGTGGCACTACCCATTGTTGCATCATTGGCCTCAATTTATGCTATTAAAAACCCAAAAACGGCCATGCGTTTTTGGATTGCATCACTAGCTATTTCAATTGTGGCAGGTCCTTTGGCTGAGCGTTTCTTTGCGGCATTGGGCTTTGATGAACGAATGGAAGGCTATACTAGCATGTCAGAGGATTCAAAGGATGCACTGTTTAAAAGTACAGGCTTCCGATTGGACTTTTTCATATACAGTGCTTTCCCGTTAATCATGGTGTGGTACGTGACTGTTTATCGAAAATTCAGAGACAAGACCTACCATGTAATCGCGGTTACTTACATCTTGTGTAATGCATTCTGGCTGATGGTAATTCGAGCCGCTTATTCAAACCGATTTGCATATTTATCATGGTTTATCTATCCCCTTGTGATTCTTTATCCATTGCTGCGTATGAATCTATGGGAAGATCAGGATCGTAAGACCGCACTTATTTTGTTCGCATATTCTGGCTTTATGTTCTTCATGTTCTTTGTCTACTATTTTGGATCAACAGGATTTAGAGGTTTCGACCAGTTCTGGTGGAGATAAGAGACAGAATGATCTCCTAATAAAAATGTTTTTCAATAATCGACATCGATTTTAAGATAAATCTAAATAATTAAACAACCATGGCAAAAGAACGAATATTTGGGTATGATGCCTTAAAGGCAATAAGTGCCTTCTTGGTTGTTCTTTATCATGTGTTCTTGATAGATTTTGGATACAAGGAGGGTGAGTTT
>JBGUIU010000332.1:0-11748 GCA_045113275.1 Paludibacteraceae bacterium | reverse complement strand
AAACAATTAAAACTGTTGTTCGGAGATAAGAAATAGAATTGTTTTGCACCATTTTCCTGACGTCAGGGAAATGGTTCCATCAGGGGGGAATCATCGATTGGGAATTCTCAAATTCTTCAACAAGCTGTTGCAAAATTGAAATACCACATTTATGACTATAGACTAAACGGTTTATAATAAAATCACACGACATTCGCAAGAACACAGACAATACGAATTAGATTGTCTAAAAGTTTGCAATTTATCCGTCTAATAGGTAAATTTGCAAAATTAAAGCAAAGACTAAAAAATACACAAAAATTCCAGCAAATGCGTAATAATCAACTAAATACAAACCATCACACGGTCATCGACCTTTTCGCAGGATGCGGTGGTTTATCTCTTGGCTTGTATCAAGCTGGATGGGATGGTCTTTTTGCGATTGAAAAAAATGCATTTGCGTTTGAAACTCTTAAATACAACTTAATAGATAATAAGAAACATTTTGATTGGCCAAATTGGTTACCACAAACCAATCACGACATAAACGAAGTGTTAAAAAACTACCCCGAACAACTAAAAAGCTTGCGTGGCAAGGTGGATTTGGTTGCGGGTGGGCCTCCATGCCAGGGTTTTTCTATGGCTGGGAAACGCGTTGAGGAAGACATACGCAATCAACTTGTTTTTTCTTATATCAAGTTCATTGAATTAGTTCAGCCTCGAATGATTCTTTTCGAGAATGTCAAAGGATTTACATATGCTTTTGACAAAAAGAAATCGAAAAACGCTGAAAACGAACCATACTCTCACAAAGTTATCCGAAGCCTAAAAGGATTAGGATATAATGTGAAGCCACACGTTATTGATTTTTCCAAATATGGTGTGCCACAACGCCGTAAACGATTCATTCTTGTTGGGATAAAAGAAGAGCTCGGTTCTCCTGAGAATTTCGAAAAATTATTAATTAACAATAGAGACAAATTCTTAGAAGAGAAAGGTCTAACTGCCACAGCAACTCTCAAGGATGCTATTTCAGACCTTTTACGTTCAAACGGAGAGCTACCGAGTCCTGACCGAAAAGGGTTTTATTCCGGCAAATATGGGAAGAGAAAGTTAAGCAACTATGAGAAATTGATGCGAGGGGAGTATCCCCAAACACATGAAATAGCTGACAGCCATAGTTTTGCTAAGCAGACAACTGATAAAATCGAATGTTATAAGCGATTATTGGCTGAATATCCAGAACGAGGCAAACGAATCGACGGGAATGCCAGAGAAGATTGGGGAATTAAACAACGTGGGCTTACTATTTTGGATCCAAATGTGGTTTCGCCAACCATTACAGGCAGTCCAGATGACTATTTGCACTATTCAGAGCCACGCATTATGACTGTTCGTGAATGTGCCAGAATCCAATCATTTCCAGACTGGTATGAAATAAAGAAGAAATACACCACAGGTGGCAAAATGCGTAAATTAGAGGTTCCTCGTTACACACAAATCGGCAACGCAATTCCGCCTTTGTTTGCGGAATTGGCAGGGAATGTTCTTAAACAGATGTTGAAGAATGAAAGATAATCTACAGTTTAAGGTCAGTGCCGAGCTAAAAAACATACTCGGTCGGGATTTGATAACAAGTCCCGACATTGCCATTTTGGAGTTGGTGAAGAACTCATACGATGCACATGCAACAAAAGTAGAAATCACTTTTGATGATGATTATATTTCCATTGCTGACAATGGCAAGGGAATGTCCAATAAAGACCTGACAGACAAGTGGTTGTTCGTTGCATATTCCGCCAAAAGTGATGAAACCGAAGACGTATCCTACCGAGATAAGCTCACTCGTCACTACGCTGGAGCAAAAGGTATTGGTAGATTATCTTGTGATCGTTTGGCAAACAATCTAACACTCACAACGCGAAGCAAGGAGGAAAACAAAACAGAGGTTCTTTATGTGGATTGGAGTACCTTCGAAAACAATAAAAAGTCTGAATTTGACACAATAGACATTCCTCATGAAAGTCTGGATAGAGAGCCCATCTTTCCTCAAAACTTTCCAACAGGTACAATTTTAGAGTTTAACAATCTTCATGATAAATGGTTACGAGAAGACATTCTTCGCCTAAAGAAGTCTTTGGAAAAAATGATTAACCCTTTTTCTGGGACAGATGATAATTTTCAAATCGAAATCATCGCCCCTAAAATGAGGTATGATGATGATAAATTGGACTCGCCACACGATAAGGTAAATGGAGTGATTGAGAATTCTATTGCCGACATTCTTAAACTTAAGACGACGCAGATAGAAAGTCATATTCAAGGAAACGTTATACATACCACATTAACAGATCGTGGTGTTATTATGTATGAAATTGAAGAACCGAATGATAAATTCTATCATTTGAATACTTCCTCCATAAGTCTATTTTATCTTAATCGAGCAGCAAAATATTCATTCACTGCAAGAATGGGTGTCCAACCAATAAGTTACGGCAATGTTTTTCTGTTTAGGAATGGGTTCCGCATTCTACCCTATGGAGAATGGAATGATGATAGTTGGGGATTGAATTATCGCCAACAGCAAGGTTACAATCGATTCTTGGGTACACGTGATTTATTTGGAAGAGTTGATGTTGAGACAGATAACCCCAATTTGATAAAAGAGGTGTCAAGTCGTGATGGAGGTTTAATAAAGACAGAGGCATCACAACAATTAATGGATTATTTTACATTAACTCATAGACGCTTAGAAAGATATGTTGTTGGCGTATTGTGGGGAGAGGGATTCGTAAGAAAAGATTACTTCGTCAATCAAAGTTCCGCAGCAAAAGCAAGAGAGTTATTACAAATTGACAAGGACTCAGAATCTGCACAGCATTTATATGAAAATATTGGCAGTAAAGTTGATTTCTTGCAACTCATAAAATCATTGGTCAACGACAAATCGATAACAGTCCTACACTACAACGAAGACTTAGCAAACATCGTTGCTGATCCAACGGACACGGAAGTGCTTCAAGCCCAAATGTTTGAAGATGCACGTAAATTGGCCGAGAAAACAAACGATGAGACTTTGCTGGGGAAATTGGCTGATTTTGAGCGTCATATGGACGAGTTGCGTCGTCAAAAAGAAGAGGCGGAAAGGAAAGCAAAAGAAGAAGAGAGAAAAGCGGAGGAGGCAAGGAAGAAAGCACTTGAGGAACAGAGGAAAAGAGAAGAAGAAGAACAAAAACGCCGAGAAGCAGAGAAAGAACGAGACGCACAAAAGCAAAAGGCCCTCTATTTATCGGCGACTCGTAATACCACACAAGAAGTTCAGGATATTACACATGCCATTTCCGTGTCCTCAACTAGTTTATTAGGTCTAATAAGTACATTGGCAAGAGAGATTGAAACTGAGAATTTATCGCCAGCAAAACAATTGAAAAAAATACATGAAATAGGTTTTTTTGCTAATAAAATAAAACAATTGTCCCTCTTGATTACAAAAGCGGATATTGTTGCGTTAAAAGCAAAAACCAAAGTGGATGTGCCGAAATATATTAAGGAATATGTCTCTAATTTCTCAAATTCGGCATCGATTACTGTATATGATACGACATCTGAGACTGGCAATTTAAAATTATTGTCATTACTTGATATTGGCATTGTTCTGGATAATCTTATTAGCAATTCCATAAAAGCGGAAGCCCAAAACATCTTGTTGACAATCAGCAACGATGGCAATATGATTAATGTAGACTTCTCTGATGATGGAATCGGTGTTAATTTAGATGAATTTACATCTGACTCTATCTTTGAAGAAGGAGTAACAAACCGAAGAGGAGGTTCTGGTATCGGTTTACATACTGTAAAATACACAATGGAGGAACGACTCCATGGCTCAATAGAGTATATGGGGAATGGACTCCACGACCTCAAGGGCGCAACATTTAGATTAACCTTTAATTAAAACGGATATATGGCAAAAAATAACACTAGAACAATTCTCGTTATTGACGACGAGTCGCAAAAGCCAACAGAGGAATACATCCAATCTACTTTAAAAAATGAATTAGATATTCAGTTCATTAATATAGATCTATCCGATGCTAATATCCTGAAAGAAAACTTAGATGTTGATGAAGAGAATCTCAATCAGGCAATAAAGGAAAGTATTATCGGGAAATCCGTTGATCTTGTCCTTGCTGATTACGATTTAGGGGATAATTGTCCTTTCTCCGGATTAAAGCCAATTGCTTATATAAGGGAGTTGCGTCCACACTTACCTATATTCCTCTATTCTGCCGTCCAGAAAGATGTTATACAAGAAGTCGTCGGAAAAGATTTGAGTAATACAACTCCGGACAACATTATCAATGGTATTAATCAATTGATGGATATGAGGATTGCAAAAATCTGCTCACGTCCGGCGTATCCTCAAGAAGTCATAAAATATTTGCGACAGAACAAAGAGGCCAATCCACGTTCTATATTAATTTCTATTCTAAGAGAAAATAGAGATCGTATTTTCAACTCCTGTTGCCCGCCTTTAAAAGGGAAGACATTCGGCGAAGTAGCTGACATTTTAGACGATGTCTCCAATGGACTTGGTAATGAATGGATGATGGCTATTATTGAACAAATTGCAGCATATCTAGTAGAAATCAATGAATAAAATACTTTGCATATACCCCAAGGATGACACCACGGAGTTTCTCCGTCCGGTTTACAATGCCATTTGCGCAAAACCGCATGTGACAGGTTTGGAATTAGACACCATTGAGGATGATGACTTCTTAGAAAAACTATCTGATTATATTGCAGATGCAGGTGTTGTGTTCTTCCTTGGACATGGCTCAAGTACTTGTCTGTACGGTACCAATCTGAATCCTTTGATAGAAGACAAAATGGGAAATATTGAGGGTTTGCGGAATAAGTCGCTTATTCTATTCGCATGCAAATCTGCAGAGTTTATTAAAAACTACCATTTCCAAGATTCTCTTGGCTTTGGATTTATTCCAACCTCTTTAGATGATGCCAGAGATGGAGTGCTGCATAGTGTCAACTTGAAAAATATAGATTCATCCTGCCTTGGAATGTTCCGACAAGCCATAGTTCGTATATGGCATAGAACACTAGCAGAGGTATCTTTAGAGAAACTCGCAACTATATCAAATGTATTCTCGTTTTATACAAATTGTGAGATTGTAAATACGTTATTGTATAGCAAAGAGTCTCCTGATTATAGGATTCTTGCTGATATGCTTTATTATTTAAAAGAGGATATGAAGTATTATCCATACTAAGATTTTAAAATTATGACCAACCAGCAAAACAAATGGACAAGAGAGAAGTTAATTTTAATCCTCAGTGTATACCAACTTCCGTTTGGACGGTTGAAACAAATATAACAAAGTATGAAAACTTTTGATATACAAACGATGCAAGGTGTTGAACAATTCTTGCGATATGTGATAGAGCCGAACGGCTTGGCTCTTGGGATGGGATTTCATCCTGACAATGACTTTGCCGACTACATAAAAGAGAATGGAGAAAAAATATTCTCTGACGACGAAGCAAAGACTCTCAATGAGATGACAAGCAAATGCTTCGACATTTGCAAAAAACAAAATGCAGATATTTTTGCGTTAGCATTAGATATTATTAATGGGCTAAATAATGGCAAGTAAAAAGAAATATACATTCATAGACTTATTCGCAGGGTGCGGAGGGCTAACCGAAGGCTTCTTGCAAACGGGAAGGTATGACGCATTAGCGCATGTAGAATGGGAAATGCCCATGGTAAAAACACTACGCCATAGACTAACGCAAGCATGGAATGTGTCAGAAGAAACTGCCAAGCGAGACGTAATCTGTTTTGATATTCAAAAAACAGATGAATTGATAAATGGACATTGGTCTGAAGACTCCATTGGCAAATACGGAAAGTATAATCACGAATACATAGTCCAACACGGGCTAAAGGGTCTTGTTGGAAATAAACATGTTGATTTGATAATCGGTGGTCCTCCCTGTCAAGCATATTCTATACATGGTCGTGCTACGGACAAGAATTCCATGCAGGATGACTATAGGAATTACCTCTTCGAGAGTTTTTGCAAGGTTGTAGATGCTTTCAAACCAGATGTGTTTGTGTTTGAAAATGTTCGAGGATTGTTAAGTGCAAAACCTGGAGGAAAACATGTGACGGAGCGGATTTATGAGGCTTTCGATAAGATTGGCTATGAAATACGCACTCCTGATAAATTAAGGTCGGCGCTTTATGATGCTTCTGACTTTCAGATTGCACAAGTTAGACCGCGTGTGATTATCCTTGGCATCAAGAAAGGTTCTACTCTAAATTTGGATAATTTGTATTCGGCAATATCGGCTGAACGCTCTATGGGAGACAAAAGGACTGTTGCAGAAGAGATAGGTGATCTTCCTAAATTATTTCCTCTTGATAGACCAATCAAGATAGGTCGATTAACTCATTCTCATCAATTGAATACAGATAATCAGGTAACACAGCACGAAGCAAGAAATCATGGAGAACGTGAAAGGCAGATTTTCTATGAATGGGTGGTTAATGACATGAATCATATCAGTCACCAAGCAATGATAGATTACTATATACAGAAGACCGGTCACAGAACTTTGTACCAAAAATACAAGAGTCTCGAATGGAATAAGCCCGCACATACTATAGTTGCGCACTTGAGCAAAGACGGATATATGTTTATTCATCCAGACCCTGAACAGCAAAGGAGTATAACAATAAGGGAAGCTGCTTGTTTGCAATCATTCCCGAGAGATTTTGAGTTTGTTGCATCTACTCCCTATTGCTACAAAATGATTGGTAATGCTGTTCCTGTTAAATTTGCAAAAGGGATAGCGACCGGTATTTATAAAGAGTTAGACAAAAACAACAAGAAATGAATATATTAGTTGCATGTGAAGAAAGTCAAGCTGTATGTAAAGCCTTTCGAAAAAGAGGGCACAACGCATATAGTTGTGATTTATTAGAATGTAGCGGTGGACATCCAGAATGGCATTTTCATGAGGATTGTTTTGCTATTATTCGAAATCATGGAGGCCATCTTGAAAATGGCGAAGAATACTATTTGCCGGAAGGTGAGACATGGGATTTGATGGTTGCGCACCCACCTTGCACATACTTATCTGTGAGTGGTGCTCGATGGTTGTATCACCCTGACGATGCGAATCTTCCTATTGAACAAAGAAGAGAGCATCCACACCATTTAGGCAGACGTCAACAGCAAAAGGAAGCGATTGAGTTCTTTTTGCAACTAACGAAGACAGGCATAAAACATTGGGCAATAGAAAACCCTGTTGGATGTATGAATTCTCATTATCGTAAGCCCGACCAGATAGTTCAGCCTTTTTGGTTCGGTGATAGAGCATCAAAAAAGACTTGTTTGTGGTTGCACAATCTTCCGCTTCTCACTCCTACCAACATGGTAGAAGAAGGACCACGTGTTGTCCTTTCAAGCGGTCGCTCACTTCCCAAATGGTATTCAGATTCTTTTAATACAAAGATCTCGACCGAGGAAAGAAGAAAACTCAGAAGTAAAACTTTCCCAGGCTTTGCAGAAGCCTTGGCAGAACAATGGGGAAATCTTTAATTAGACAGCGTTATGATATACCTAAGAAAACTATTCACACAAGACTTGCGAGATGGAAAACAAATTGCTTTCCCGAAGGAGCCATCTCTACAGTTTTTCAACTTTGATTTTTCTAATGGAGATCCAGAAAGACGCATTAAATTTAGGTTTAATGCAGAGGATTCTCAGTTTTCTCAATATGATGGTAAAGTCATACAAACGAGACTATATCCTGCTGGCAGTGAAGCTCGCATAGATGGCGAATTAAAAGCCTTTATTCGCGACTATATGAGTGCTAAAGTAGAAGACATTTTATGTTTTTCTCAATCTGGAAAAGATACTTATGAATTTAAGTTTATCCAGCAGGGTACTACCATGTATCCGCTGTACTTAAAATTAATTAATAGTCAAAATCACACGGTAGTCTTTAATAAAAATACTGAGAAAGAAATTTTTAGTAAAGAGACTCTCCAGAAAATATACTATGGAGCCCCCGGCACAGGCAAGTCCCACGAAGTAAAGAAACTAACTGGAGAACAATTAGAGAACGGAGACGAAGTGGATTTGCCAAATGTGTTCCGTACGACCTTCCATCCTGACACAGATTATGCTTCGTTCGTAGGATGCTACAAGCCAACGATGAAACCGACCACGGATGCCGCAAAGACATTATCCGGGAAAGAAGAGGAGATTGTTTATGAATTCGTGCCGCAAGTCTTTACAAATGCTTATGTTTACGCATACACCACCCAAGAACCGACTTATCTAGTTATAGAGGAGATCAACCGTGGTAACTGCGCACAGATATTTGGAGATCTGTTTCAATTGTTGGATAGAAAGAACGGAAAATCCGAATATAAGATTAAAGCAGACAATGACTTAGCGAAATATCTCAGAGAACAATTAGGTGCAGATTCCGAAGGCATCCAAGACGGAAAACTATGCTTGCCGGCAAACTTGCACATCCTCGCTACGATGAACACCTCCGACCAAAGCCTCTTTCCTATGGACTCAGCCTTCAAACGTCGTTGGGATTGGGAATATGTGCCCATCAATTATGGCACAGGTGTCCAATCAGGCTCGTTTGTAATCACCATCGGCGACAAGTCTTACTCGTGGGTTGACTTCATCAAGCAAGTGAACGAGAAGATTTTCGACCTCACCCAGAGCGAAGACAAGCAAATGGGTAACTTCTTCATCAAACACTCCATTAATGAAGATGGTTTCAAGAGCAAAGTGATGTTCTACCTCTGGTATGAGGTACTGCGTGACGAGACGGAAAACAACAAGTATTTCTTCTACAAGAAAACAACCGTAGATGGTAGAGAAGTGTCGAGCAAATTCACCTTCAAAGACCTATACGGAGACCAAGCGACGGAGACATTGCAACAATTCATGGAATACTTGAAAGTTTCCCCTAAATGAAAATACTCATTGAGCAATACGGCTATGCGAAGGACAGATTGAGCGAAATACTCGACCCGCACTACTTCACGGAATTGCGTGACGGAAGAGCCAAGATCCCCTATGTGGGTTATTTCCTGTCGCACAAGATTCCTGACATGGTGTTTATCCTGCCGAAAGTGTTCATCATCGACGGCAAAGCCTTTGGTGAATACGATCCGGAAGATATTATCGACTTCGAGCACCTCAAACCTGAGCACCAAGCCAATGTCTTCAGCCTTTCAGTATGGATCTATCGGGCTATCAAGCTCTATTTCCAGCGTAAAGACAAGGCAGGAGAAGAATCGGAAATCTTGCAGAACGTAGTTTCCCACCAAGGCCCGAGAAGCGAGACAATGATAGATATTGTGCTTTCTCTGCTGAAGTTTGACAAAGAGCACAAGAATCTGTTCGCCTATATTACCCGCCTCAAACACTCTGGACAAAACAAGATTCATTGGCAGAAAACAATCTCCCGTACACAGGCACTCATCCAAAACGGTATGCCCATATACCTCCAACCGCACACCAAGCAGAAGGACATCAACTTCGATGAAGAGTTGATTGTGCTGTTTTACTCGGTACTGAACTATCTGGCTCAGGAATTCAAATTCAACGTCCGTCCAGCATTCGGGTACGACTTGCTCAAAGCCGAAGCTATCCAATCCATGATAGAGAGCGGGAAAGGCGTTCGTGTGCTCCGTCAGAACCGGCGCAAGTACTTCACAGATGAGATGGTACAATTGTGGAATTTGCTGTTTACGTTCTTTGAGCAATCGCAATACGTGCAGAGCAAGGAGAATGATGATGAGCAGGCTATGCTGGTTCGGGAGTTCAACCTTGTGTTTGAAGACATGATAGACTCGCTCATCGGCGACAATGATATACGCGGAGGACTGAAAGCACAAAAAGACGGCAAGATAATCGACCATATCTATCGCGACAACTCGCTGATTGAGGACAAAAAGCAAATCTATTTCATTGGTGACAGCAAATATTACAAGGATGACAACGACATCGGTCCGAATTCCATCTACAAGCAGTTCACCTACGCCAAGAACGTCATCCAATACAACATCGATTTCTTCAACCAGAACCCGAAAGAGTTTGAGGCGGAGAACTTATTGTACAGAAACGACACGACAGAAGGCTACAATATCACGCCGAATTTCTTTATCCGTGGACATCTGCAAGCCGACCAACAAAATAACTATAACGAGGCCAACTTGCAACTGGAGACGATGGGAAACGGGAAAGATTATGAGATCTCGTATCATTTTAACAATCGGCTCTTTGACCGCGACACGCTTATACTGCAGACATACAACATCAACTTCCTTTTTGTGCTTGCCTGCTATGTACAGGGAGCAGGTGAACACACACAAGAGATCAGAAGTGCTTTTCGAGAAAACATCAAAGATGTTCTCAAGAACCAATATGAGTTCTATGCCATGACCCCACGCGAAGGGGTGAACACCGAGACTTTCTTCAAAGAAAATTTTCAACAATTATTGGGCAAGGTCTTCACACCATACGATACGGAAGGGAATCAACCATACTACTCGCTTGCACTGGAAAACAATCCTGCGTATGAAAGCGAAAATGAGATGGTTTTAGCAATGATAAAAACAAGTTTTTATTGTGAGCCATGTTCATTAGGAGAAAATCCGAAGGAAAAACTGCCAGAAGTCAAACAACCTGCAATATGCACGGAGCCAACTTCATTTCTCACCATACACCATATCCAACGATACACCAACCAGCATTTCCTTATTGGTTGCTATCATTTGGAAGAACAATATGCTTGGATCATGGGTAAGAACGACAAAGGCACAAACCTGTATAATGTCCGTCTAAAACGCAAAGGTACAGAAGAGCGTGAAGGTGCGCTATCTCCTTCTTTTCTTGAAGGAGTAGATGTGAAGTTTGTGATACTCTACAAGTTCGGGGAGGAAAGCAAGAACACCTATCAGGTCTTCCATGTCCACCACCATGCCACCATGGATGAGGAACGTATGCGTAAAGCTCTCTATCCTAATCCTAAAGGCAACTACTTCTGCTTCGTATTTGACGAGGAGGTTCAGCTGTCGTCAAAAATAAATCTGTCTGATTTGATTAAAGCAGAGAAGCCTAATTCAAACGACGGAGTACCCATTTTCAAAACTGGCGAACAATTGCTGGATTTCGTCATTCAAGCCTAAGCCTATAAAAAACGGAGAACACCATTTGTCCATTGCTTACATTAAATTTTCGACAACCTTGACGTTTTTTTACGATACAAAATTTCTCACCTTCAACTTCCGTAAATTGTGCAATCGAGAATTGCACAATTTACAAGAACTAGTGTGAATTCCTTCATAATGAACAAAATAAAGTATGATTTATGCCTGCCGAGTTCCTTCCCCATCTCCCAATTTTTTCGTAACTTTGGAAAATTAAATTACAAGATAATACGTATGAAATCAATCAACATGACCTGTCCTAAATGCCAATCTCACGAGGTACAGTCCGTCGGAAACAGGTACCGTTGCCAAGCCTGTGGCTGTGAGTGGCAGTTTGCAGAAGATGCACCTGTGCATGAAAAAACGTTGTCCATCCGCAACAGCACCGCCGAGTTCCTGATCTTTCAGGCTCAGAGCCAAGCGAACGGGGTGGAAGTGCTGTATGCCAATGAGACTATATGGTGTACACAGAAAGCTATGGCAGCTCTCTTTGA
>JBGUIU010000331.1:0-11421 GCA_045113275.1 Paludibacteraceae bacterium | reverse complement strand
ATGTCGCCCCTACCGGGGCTGGGGGATTGCGTATTATGTAATGTATTTCAATGGCTCACCGTGGGGATTAAAAATCAAACGGTTGGTTGGAAAACGTGACACATCTCCGCAATGTGATGCCGCCAAGCCCCGGAGGGGCGTGACGTTATAGGCAGGGGTGTAAACCCCTGCACAAAACGTGGTGGACGGTATTTAGAGCCCTGGAAGGGCGAAACAAAACAATCCCCCCATCACATTTGGTGATATGATAAAAAACAGATGAGTCGCTTCGCAAGAAATCTTACAAATCGATTATAGTAGACGCAATATTACATTCCCTTTTTAGTTTTCATTACAAAAAATCTATATTTGCAACATACACACTAAAAAACCAGATAATCAATTTAAAACAAATAAATTTCTATGCTAGCAAAAGGAACCAAAGCTCCCTATTTTGAAGGGCTTGACGAAAATGGAAATCTTGTGAAACTGACAGACTTCACAGGGAAAAAACTTGTACTTTATTTCTATCCTAAAGACAGCACACCGGGATGTACGGCCGAAGCGTGTGATCTGCGTGATAATTACGAACGTTTCATCGCATTAGGATATGCTATTATTGGTGTCAGTCGTGACAGTGCAGCGTCTCATCAACGGTTTATTGCAAAATATAATCTTCCTTTCCACCTTATTGCAGACACCGACCTCTCCATCCTAAAATCATACGAGGCATGGGGTGAGAAGAAACTCTATGGAAAGGTATCCGAAGGAACACTCCGTACTACCTATGTCATTGATGAAGAAGGTATTATCATTGAGGCAATCAATAAAGTGGATACTAAAAACCACACCGCACAACTATTATAATCATCAACTATACAAAAACAAAAAAGGACAGTTTTACAACTGTCCTTTTTATCTTGCCTATAAATAAATTACTCAGCAACAACTTCGAAATCGATTTCAGCAGAAACCTCTTTGTGAAGCTTGATTGTAGCCTTGTATTTACCTAATTCTTTTACATTATCATTGATAACGATGATCTTTCTGTCAATTTCGAATCCCTTAGCAGCCAAAGCATCAGCGATTTGAATGTTATTAACAGAACCGAAGATTGTACCAGTAGCACTTGTTTTAGCAGGAATAGTCAATGAAACACCATTCAACTTAGCAGCCAATTCCTCAGCATCTGCCTTGATCTTAGCCAACTTGTGAGCGCGTTGTTTCAAATTCTCTGCCAATACTTTCTTTGCTGAAGGAGTAGCCAAAATAGCTTTACCTTGTGGGATAAGGTAGTTACGTCCGTAACCGTTCTTTACCTTAACGACATCGTCTTTATATCCCAAATTTTGAACGTCTTGCAATAATATAATTTCCATTTGTCTGTTCCTCCTTTAATTATTTCATCAAATCGGTTACGAATGGAAGCAATGCCAAATGACGTGCTCTCTTAACTGCTTGAGCTACCTTTCTTTGATACTTCAAAGAAGTTCCGGTCAAACGACGAGGTAAAATCTTACCTTGCTCATTCAAAAATTTCTTCAAGAACTCAGGGTCTTTGTAATCGATATACTTGATACCGCTCTTCTTGAAACGACAATATTTCTTCTTCTTAACTTCTACTGATGGAGGAGTTAAATATCTGATTTCTGATGAATTCTGAGTTGCCATAATTAAGCCTCCTTTTCTTTAGATTTTAAACTCTTTCTTTTTGCAGAATATTCAATTGCAAACTTATCTAACTTAGTAGTCAAGTAACGAATAACTTTCTCGTCACGACGATACTGAGTCTCCAACACATTTACAATAGTTGGTTCTGCCTCAAACTCTAATAGGCAATAGAAGCCTGTTGACTTTCCTTCGATAGGATAAGCCAACTTACGAAGACCCCAACACTCCTCATTGATGATCTTAGATCCATTGTCCGTAAGGACTTGTTTGAATTTTTCAACCGTTTCCTTCATCTGATTGTCAGACAAAACGGGAGTCAAAATGAAAACGGTTTCGTACTGATTTAACATAAAATTTAATTTTTAATTAGTGAACTTTTACATTTTTACTAATGGACTGCAAAATTAGAAGTTTAATTTCACATTTGCAAGCACTTAAGAAAATTTATTTGCGAGAGATCCTCGAAAATTCTATTTAACTTTCCTCACATAGTTAAAAAATCTGCCTTTTGAGGCTGAATGCTCAAAATAAATAATGACCATCTAAACCCAGAACTATATCTGTTAAGGCCTTTCAGGCCTATTCGCTTAATGTACGGACGAACAGTATGGTTACTTGTACATTCGGCTATCTGCCTGATTCATCCTGCCGAAAGTTAAAAAAAGAGTGCTTTTCATTGAAAAAAAGAGAAACTTATAAAAAAAACTACTACTTTTGTCCCCCGAAAATATGCCGAACGGATATAGTATAACGGCAAAAAGTGTAATAAGGATAATAGTATGGGGAAACAACACTCCCCAATATGTATAATAGGTGTATTAATCATTTAGACAATGAGAACCGAATTAATCTTAATTTCGACTCTGTCATTGTGTTTTACAATGTCAGTTTTTTCAGCGCCTGGAGGTCCAGAGGGTCCAGAAGGTCCAGATCAACCGGGAGAAGAGTGTCGTCATGAGTTTCGTATGGAAAGTTCCATGACCTACTGTGAAGCAGAAGGGTATGAGACTTACAAGTGTAGAAAGTGTGATTCTACTTATACTGTGGCGATTGCTCCGATAGGACATGATTACAATAGTGAATATGTAGTGACAAACTGCGAAGAGGGCGGTGTCATCAATCATACTTGTTCGCGATGTGGAGACAAAACCAGCGAAACATTTGCGCCTCAACAACACCAGTATCATGAGGAGACCATCGCTGCTACTTGTACCGAAAAGGGTTCTAAAAAGCATGTTTGTAAGATCTGTCAATACACCTACACCGAGGAGATCGAGGCATTGGGACATGAGTATGAAGCGACCGTTTACAATCCGACAATTGACGAGGATGGTTACACACTTCATCGCTGCAAACGTTGTGGTGATTCTTACAAGGATGAATTTGTTTCAAAATTAGATGCCAAAGAGTATTTCAGTCAGGTGCGTTTCAGTGAGGTGATGCCTTGCAACATGTCCACCTACGTGAATACGGACAATTATAATTTCTCTGGTTATATCGAGTTTAAGAATGGGGCTTCCTATCAGGTTGATTTGAAAAAATGTGTCTTGACGCATTACAAACTAACCTCTAAAAATAAATATAAAGAGAAATGGGTGTGGACCATCGACAACACTGTTTTGTTGAAAGCCTCTGATTTGTCTATCCTATGGGCAGACGAATCGACCACCAACAATCATGCTCCTTATAAATTGGATACGGATGGCGGATATCTCACCTTGTCATACGATGGTGAATTAATCGATTCGATAGCCTATGGATTCACCGACTCACACGTTTCATTTGGACGTTATGGTGATACGGAAGGCTACATGCACCCTACTCCATTTGAAGAGAACTCTTTTGTTGTTTCTGATCTGACACAAAACAACAGATGTCAGATACCTACCTTCAGTCAGCAACCCGGACTTCTTCAGTCGCCAACAGAGGTCACCTTGTCCTGTGCCACTTCCGGTGCATTGATTTACTATACATTGGATGGCACGGAGCCATCAGAGACGAATGGTATTCTCTACAGTGAAGCCATCAACGTGAGTCAGAATGCCAACATTCGTGCGGTGGCCACTCATTCGGGTATGTTATCCAGTAAGATTGCCACGGCCTCCTATATCTTCAGCGACAGCAAACATGAGGGTTGTGGTGGCTATACCGTACCGATTGTTTCGGTTACGATTGATGAGCTCTATTACGATGATCCAATGTTGGGTATGTTTGTGACGGGTAAGAACGGTGTTTCAGGTGAAAAGGATTGCCAAAGAACGGTTTCCAATGCCAATCGTGATTGGAAACGTCCGTTGAATTTTGAGTACATCGTGGATGGTCGTCAGGTGGTTTCGCAAGAGGTAGAATCTGAAATCGTCGGTGGTTGTTCACGATTGGAATCCATCAAATCCATCTCTCTGAAATCAACTAAAAAGACGGGTGTCGATCATTTTGATTATCATTTCTTTAAATCAAAACCCGATATGATACATCAGGCACTTCACTTGAGGAATGGTGGTAGCGGTTACAGTTGCGTACCGTTCCGTGATGGTTTGATGCAAACATTTGCGGTTGGTATGAACATCGATTATCAGGCCTATCAGCCAGTAGCCTACTATCTGAATGGAAAATATGTGGGTATGATGGGATTGCATGAACGTACCACTGCTGATTATGTGAAAGCCAACTATGGATTGGATGATGATGAGATTGATATGATTCGTGTCTCTGACCAATTAGGTATCAAAGCAACCGAAGGGGATATGGATGCATACAACGAGTTGGTGGAGTACTTGAACCATACGGATGTGAACAGTAAGGATTTCTACAAAGGGGCTGCTGCTCGCATGGATATGGATGAGTATATCGACTACCAGATCATACAACAGTTTGTTGCCAACACCGACTGGCCAGGCAATAACACGAAGATATGGAGAGATAAGAATGGCGGTTTGTTCCGATGGATTTTATTTGACTTGGACTTCGGCTTCAAAATATGCTCAGACTGGAATGGAAGTAGCAGTCGAAACATGATTCAATGGTGCCAAGGAGAAGGAAGCACATCATGGGCTAACAAACATGATTGGATGGTGAATATATTCAAACCATTGTCTAAGAACAAAGAGTTTGAACGCAAGTTTGTCACCAAGTTCTTACTCAATCTTGCTGATCATCTCTCTGAAGAGCGTATCAATGCTGTGTTCGACAGTATCACAAGTCTGGTTAAAGAAGAGTATTGTGCCTACAAAAACACGGATGCCGCAAAAGCTGCAAAGGATATGCGCACATTCGCCTTGGCTCGTCCAGAGTATATCTATAAACATATAAACACATACGTGAACGGTAACGGAGCGGTGAATCTCTCCATTCATTCAAATGTTGAAGGTGCTACGTTCACCTTAAATGACGAGCCATTCAGCAAGTACGACGGGAAATACATCGCAGGTTATGACCTACAAATCAATGCGTTTGCTCCTGAAGGATACATCTTCTCAGGATGGGAGATCTCGGAAGAGGATAACATTGAGATAAGCGAGAGAGCAGGTGAACAAGCCATGTATATGCCTGGTTATCTTTCAGGCACGCTGAAGGGAGAAGCCCAAATCACCGCCCTCTTCGAGAAGACACAAAACGTATCACCTACCTTGATCATCAACGAGGTTTGCGCAAGTAGTGATGCCAACTCGAACAATGCAGATGATTATGCTAAATATCCTGATTGGATTGAGGTGTACAATTATGGTACAGAAAGCATCAATCTTTCTGGTTATCAGTTAAGTAACAGCAAGAACGACCAACTCTCTACATTGCCATATAGTCTGAATGACCTAACGGTGAAGCCAGGAGAGCATTTGCTTTTATGGGCAAAAGGTGACAAGCGATACGGTACGAAGTACCTAGATTTCAAGCTGGATGTGGATAACACTTCAGAAATCTGTTTATTGACCCCAGAAGGCAATCTGTTGGATTGTGTTCAATACGGCAGACTTGCAACAAATGAGTCGTATGGTCGAGACCAAGACAATGGAGAAGATTGGGTTATCTACTCCTATTGCAATGATGGAAGAACATTAGCGGCCACACCTAATGATAACAATGGTGCAGGATGTGAAATGACGGATGTTGTAGATCAGAAGAGCTCAGATGTGATAGCGATTTATCCAAATCCAGCAAAAGATTTTATTACAATTGATTGTCGCGAGAAGATTCTGAATTGTTACTGTTATGACATGCACGGTATGTTGATGAGTAACAGCTTACAAGACAATCAGATTGATGTACGCCACTATCTTCCAGGTATTTATATGCTAAAAATAGAGACCGAAGAGGGCGTTTATTATCATCAGTTCATTAAACAACGGTAGAAACATATTTTTGTCCAAAAGAAACACTTCAACGAGTTCGGCATCTGACCTACTTTGTTGAAGTGTTCTTTCTTATTAATCTACAATCTTAATTGCCACTGAATGCAGTTGCTGCCACCCTGCCCGATCGGTCACTCGCAACATGAAATGATAATCTCCTGAGTCTATATCCTCAGGTATCGGGATATCCAGATGAGCTATATAGTTACTCTGTGATGGCGGAATGGTATAATCCTGGTTAAAAACCCAAGCATGGTACGCTTGCTTTGGCTCATCCATCGGACACTCCGTTGCACTTGTGCTATGGGTGTGATGATCGAAATTATGATGAATCTCGATGTTATATGCCCCAAGTTCTGTATCATCTGTTAAACGATACGTAAACGGAATCACTTCGCCCCGGTGATACACCTGACACTCAAGAGGACTTGCCTCCACTCCTTCTTCGCTAATGACAGGATATGTCATATCCTTCATTGCATCGTTTTCAGAACTGCTGCACGCACAGAGTGCGCACAGCAGCAATGATGAAATTTTGATTCGACTAGTCATATTGTTTTATTTAACATTAATCGTGATGATGTTCGTGTTCATCTTCATCGTCATCTCCATCCTCCTCAACAAGCTCGATTTCACACTCCGTCATAGTCTGTTGTCCCTGACCATCCGTTACAGTGAAATGCAGATGATAGTTACCCAACGGTGCGTCTGCTGGGATCTCAAGATGTTCATGGAATTCAGCATTACGGATTCCTATATATTTACCATCTGTATAAGCTATCTCGAGAAGATCGTCACCACCTGCAACAGAATGAATCTCAACATCTATGCGCTGAATGCCACCCTCTGCCAACACGGATGCCTCAAGATGCATGTCATGTCCTGGATGTGCAATCTTGCTATTGTCATGTCCTACCTCGGTTAGGGTAACAACAGGTTTTGCCACAGTGATGTTCTCATCCTCCTCTTTATCACATGAAGTGAAACATAAACAAATTGAACTTACGAAAGCCCATACAAGGCTCATATATTTTAAATTTTTCATATTGAATCTTCTTTTAAAAAATGAATAATCATGGTGCCTCCTAATGATTCACCGTTTTTTATAAATTAGAAATCTAATCCTACCATCAACGAGATGTTGCGACCTGGTTCTGGCACATCTATAAGACGGTAGAAACTAGTATGGTCGTAATAACGACGATTGAGCAGGTTATCTACACGCAACTTCACATTGAGCATGTTCTTCTTCAACTTGAATTGTTTTGTCGCTGCAAAATTAAGTGTCCAATACCCCTCTGTTGGTTTCTCTGGAGGTACAATCTCATTCTGACTTCCTACAATATGCGTACTGAGTTTGACAGTGCCATCGCCCAAAAGATTGTATTTATACATGACACCGACATCTGTTGACCATGGGGGACAGAACGGCAATGTATATCCTTTCTTTTCTCCCGAACATTGTCGCGCATACAGATAATCACCTTGTACAAACGTCTCCCATTTAGGTGTGATATGCCACGTCAGCTGCCACTCCGTACCCCAACGCATCACCTCTGTCTGGTTATAAAGATACAATTGTAGTCCTTCAACATACTGTGCGGTAGGATTCAAATAGATATAGTTTGGGAAGTAATTCACATACGGATCTAACTGAACGGTCAGCACATCATTAGACCATTCCACACCTGCATCTAGTTGGTACGAAACCTCAGGATCGAGGGTTGAGTTCCCTCGTTCGTAACGGAAGATATGATAATTGATACCATCTGCACCCAGTTCTTTCGGAATTGGGATTCGGAAGCTCTTACCAATATTCGTTTTGAAGTTCCAATGTCCAATGACACGGTTCAAACCTACCGACCATGTGAAACTACGGAAATGGCGGTCTAAGAGCGACGAGCGTTCCACATAGATGGAATCACCGCCAACGGGTGTCTTATACCAATCATTGTAACTAGAGATATGCGTCTGCGCATAATCAAACCGTACGCCTGCATTTAGTATCAGGTTCTTACGGAGCGTGAAGCGATCCATCACATAGCCACCCATGTCCCAATAGACAAAATCCGGGATGATGAAGCCCCATCCTTCTCGCAGGTTATGCTGACGTTCCCAATTGACACCTGCTCTTAGCTCATGACGTTTAAAGGCATGACGAAAGGCAAATGAAGCTGAGAATGTATGCTTATTGAAACTCCGCTCTAAGGAGTTATTCGGTGCTGGCATATAACCATGGCTAATCGGTTCTGAATGTTCCTCCCGGTGATTATTCTGATAACTCACATTCAGTTCCAGATTAGTGGAATCCAGGCTCCACGTTGTATGACTTAGTACCTTTAAATGATTCACCCACTGATGTGGTAAATCAATATCTCGACGGGAGTGATCATAATCGATATCACTCAAGCGTACCTCCAACCCATGTGCATTGGCAAAAAAGCCGCTCTTCGAATAGCTATCGGAGAATCGCACACTGGTACGATGATGGTCACCTGTATATCCTATCGTCACACTACCATCACATTCATATCCAGCTGTGTTACGCAATCGCTGGTCCTTGAGTCGTATCCAATATGAATAATACTGAATACTATCGGTAGGCACATGGCTATCCGCATAATCCAACGACGTTGCATGAAGCTTATAGAACCAGTTTCCCTGTATGCCGCCCACCTTTGTTGAGAGGCCTACTTGACCATTGTTCGAGCGACCGAACAACTGCACCGAACCACTCATGGGTTGGGTCGGTATCTCATTGGTATATAAGTTCAGCACCCCGCCAATAGCATCTGAGCCATAGAGTAGCGCAGCAGGTCCTTTGATGACTTCCACACGATCCACAGCAAACTGGTCGATCTCCAATCCATGGTCATCGCCCCATTGCTGTCCCTCATGCTTCACTCCATCTTCCACCACAGCCATTCGATTAAAGCCAAGACCACGAATGGCAGGTTTGGACACACCACTACCTACAGACATAGCCTTGACACCCGGCAGGTTCTCCAATGTCTGCATAAGACTTCCCGCAAAGTTTTGTTGAAGGAACTCATTTGTAACTTGTACGGTTGGCTGCGACATACGCAACTGTGTTTCATCTTGCTGTATGCTAACAGTCACCTCTTGTAACTCTATCGTGCTATCAATAGAAGCATCAAACTCCCCTCCCATAGCAGACGACGCAATGAGAGCAGCACCTAAAATACTTTTAAGCATAATAAGATCTGTTTAAAATAACAAAAATGAGATTGTACCCTATGTTATCAAACAGCTGGAGGCGCGCGCAAACTAATTACGCCAAATGCAGATAAATAAGCATGTTGGCGTGATGGAACAGTTAAATTTCGAGTTTTGGACCAGCTAGAAATATATATTGAAAGAGCTGATACAAAGAATGTTAGCAATAGGAATTGACACAACACACACGGGTGCGTGTCCATCGGCAGTTGTGAGAAGTGACCATGGCACTGATGTTTCACACAATCAGCACATTCTGTCTCGGCTTTCGTAGAAGAATGATCATGGACATGAAGAGATGACAAGAGCAGCATTGACGAAAAAATCGTCAATAACACCCACGATATAATATGACTCTTCTTCCTATTCATCACAAGATACAAAGATATTGCTTTTTATTCAAATCTATTCAAACAAACAGATTTTTCTCAATAACTACTCACCGAAATTTCATTTAACGTTCCTTGCATAATTAAAAAACACTTGCTTTTGGGCTGAAAGCCCATAACAGATATAGCCCAGGGCAACTCACTTAATAGACAGGCGAATAGCATAGTTACATACATCCATCTACCATTTATATCTTCTGTATGGTTTTAAACGAAAGAGCCTTAATTACCATTAGATTGGAATATTAAAATTTGGGACCATTCTTTCCCCTCTTTATCCTCATACTTAATAAGGAAATAAAAAGAAACAGGACGAGATGCATTAGCTATTCGGCGTTTTTGCCTCATATCTAGTTCATTAGAATCCACCCATTCACGCATGCAGCCCCCCATACCATCCATAAATTCTATACAATGGCGTACTATCTTTATTTTTTCACCTTTGGCAGTGGCATAAAAGCATACTCGATCCTGCTCATTTATAGGTGGGAAAGAAAAGGAAGGGTGATATTTAAACGACGTATCATTGATTTTTATATAGAATGTTACGACAGGTGAAAGAGAGAGATCAATCACAGATAATTGTTCTCCTGTCTTACTGGTTGTCTCAAGAGTCACCTCTCTATCTTCAGGTGCTACCACCAAATATAAATCAGACAAACACGTACATCCTGAAAGCTTCTTCTTAACCGAATAACGAGAGATCTCACAGTTTTCACATTTCAAAAAACGGTCTTTATAGTCTGAAGAAGGCAAATTCAGTACATTGTCACTGATGCGTTTGAAAAAGAGACCTGTAAAGAAATTTTGCAAGTAAATTTCTTTATAAAAAGACAAATGAACCGTATCATTATCAGTACTCAGACGAGATATTTTTTTGTTAACACGTAATATATCCTTTTTAGGTACAGTATCCAATTTTTCTGTTACGGTATCAGAAACAACCGTCTTCTCTTGTGCCACGGATACGAAGCACAGCATACAACCGATTATAAAACATATGAATCTATTCATCGCCATATCATTTACCGCGTAAATATATCTATCGTTCTATTCCTTATTTTCCCATAACACACATTTAGACCAACTAACACCATCTTTATCCACAAAATTACCCCCTACATAGATGCCACGTCCAGGATTAAGAATTGACCGTTTATCATCCATAGCAAATTCGCCTCCATTCGTTTTTTCAACTCTCTCACACATAGGTCTGTCAAGCCTAGTTACATAACACTCCACCGTTTTCAGCACTTCACCTTCATCTGTAATCGCAACAATGCCTACAACATCGTCTTCCTTAAACGTAGGTATAGGAAGGGAAGAATCTATTGCTACCAACTCCTTATTAATTTTCATGTATAATGAAATCTCAGGTGAAATGATAACTGTGATCTCCTCCAGTAATTCATTGGTTTTAGAAGTCACTGTCAGTGTCACTCTCTTATCCGTAGGTTTCACCAGCAAATCAAGGTCTTTCAAACAAACATATCCCGAGAACGCTCCGCCCTGTTTAATCGTACAATGCAGGATTTCTCCTCCATCATATCTCAAAAAACGATCCTGATAAGTAGTGGAAGGTATCTTAATGACATTCTCACTCACACGTTTAAAAAAATTACCAAATATATGACAACCCATATCCACATGAATGGTATCTCCATTCCTAGGGGCACTTCTAAATTCCGCCTGTATGATTTTATTTGACTCGTCTTGCGGCTCGTTAACAGATTTATCTTGTGCCACGGATACGAAGCACAACATACAACCGATTATCAACGATACTATTCTGTTCATGT
>JBGUIU010000330.1:0-10396 GCA_045113275.1 Paludibacteraceae bacterium | reverse complement strand
GGAACACATTTTGAGCCCCTTGGTAAGGGGCGGCTCTAAAGCAGGGTTTATTTTAACTGAACGCAACCCCCTGCGGCAAAGCCGTAGCGTCACTAACCGAAGGGAAGTAATTTTGAATTATATAAAAAAAACTCGGTGTCTCCGTGTCTCTGTGTACATATAAGTCATGGTCATAGTCATGGTCATAGTCATTTTTTCGTTCCCTCGTCCTCCCGTCCTCCCGCTCTCTCGAAAGTGACCTTTAACCAGCGCAACGCTTAACCCCTTATCAACGTTTAATAAAAAAAGGGGGGCCGCCGCTGCAGCCCCCATATTACTAACCTAATCATTAACTAAAAACCAAATGAATCTATAATCAACTAACCTAATGAGAGAATCTTCTTTTTTTCTTTTGACATTGCAAATATACAAAGGTTTAAACCACCCCGTAACATTTTCTTCGATTTTCTCCACAGTTAGTTGCGACACCCGCCCTGTATTGCGACAAATCCCGGTAGCCCCCTCAAAAACTGTCGCAAGAGTAAGAGGTTAAGCGTCGCGATGCGACTGTTTAAGCGCCCTGCGTGCTGGTTAAGCGCTTCGCTGTTTAAAGGACAATGACGTTTTAGCCCTGAGAAGATTTCTTTTAACCGCTGCTTAGCAGCACTTAACCAGTAGCGAAGCTACGATTAACCCTTTAACCTTTTATATGTACACAGAGACACGGAGACACAGAGTTTTGTGTTCTTAAAAACCTTTAACCAGTCGCAAAGCTGCGCTTAAACCCTTATCAACATCACTTAACAACAACCTTCCGCCCGTTGTTAATATAGATGCCACGCTCCAATGCACGGATGTCACGGCCAGCTTTACGCCCGTCAATTGAATAATACCAGTTGTCTCTTTGCCTGTCAGCTTCAAGCAGAGACCGAATGCCGGAAGCAAAGTCGCTGATGAATCTCATATTTATTACCCCGTCATCACTTTCCTCTATATTCTCTAAAGCCTTGTTAAGTCTCTCTCCATGATACACCTGAAAATTGACTATTCCCAAAGTATCATTAAGCACTTTTCTGTTAGACGTCCCCGGGAATGGGTCTCCTGCCAATTCATCATAGAAATCTTTATTCTTGATTTCAATGCCATTAATCTTCTTTCCTACATTGTAGGAAGCAAAGAGCCATCCGTCAGCTGGAACAACGGTCATTCGGGGATGTCCCTTTTCATTATTAACACGATTATTATTAAGTGAGAACTTTGTTTCGTCGTAATCTACATGATACACCAACATACCATGCCCCTTTTGGGCAGCATTGTGACCGATATTCTGGATGTTCTCTATCAAGAAATACTCATGCCGCGAAGCATCTTCATCGTTATAGATCCGATAGGCGGTACCACCGTCGTCGATAGATTTCAGCGTGATATCTCCCGTCTCAGTCAGATCCTCAACCGTAATCCATCCCAAGGCCTCACGTTCCCAGGCATTGAGACTTACAGGACTGCAGCCATTTGAAAGATAGTTTCCACTATCCATTAGACTCCAGTATTCCATACCCTGGTTATCACCTTTTACGCTACTAACTGTAGGATAGAAATCAGGCAGGCCCAGCGTATGACAAAACTCATGGCACATAGTACCTATGCCGTTAATGCGCTTGTAAGGAGCTGAAGAGTAGCAATTCGGGAAGCCAATTAGTTCCGCATTCACAGCATAGCGTGCAACTCTCTTTCCATCATAAGAACCAGCAGAAAGAGTACCCGATTTAGGCCAGATACACTCGTTAGAATTGCCAGTTATTGATTGCGAATAACCTGCATAAATGATAATGACAAGATCCACCTTACCGTCGTCGTTCCGATCATATTGCGAAAAATCCAGACTGTCGTCCATCAGCGTACAAGCATCCGTAAACAGTTTGGACATATTCTCACCTTTTCCACCAGCTTCACTACCGCCATAAACCTTTAGAGAATCAGGCAAAGTCACCGGACCATAGACATCAAACTGTGGAGTAAATTTTCCGAAACTCACATTACTAAAATAGTCCCTAACGCTCGAAACATTACTATTTTCACGGTTACCAAAATCATTGAGATTACCTTCTTTCATGAAAAACTGTTCAAAAGAACGTTTGGGATTAACCAAGGAAAAAGGATGATCACAGAATTCAGCAAGGATGACAACAGCACGCGGACTTCCTTCGTGGGGGAACAAATTACCCGTATCGACGACAGGTTCCCGTCTCTGGCGACTCTTTCTAGCAATCGCAGCAGAATACTGGAGAAAGCCGGCAATATCCTGACGGGCAATAGCAGAACGTTCAGCTGTTGTACGTAAAGCACTCTCATGAGCAAGGACTCCGGAAGACATGAGCTGGTCTCCCGATTGTTCAGCTATAAAGAAGCTGTCACCCTCCCTGACCAGCAGAATGCCATCTGTAGTCGTACAATAATGGAAATCCTCATCCCCATGCTGCACGACCATGAGTGTTGTGCCATCAGCCTGTTTCACTTCTACCGCCAACGGATAGGCTTTCACCGCCCATACATTTATAGACGGGATCAACAGAAACATCGAAACCAATATCTGTAACAGACAATATCTATTCTTTTTCTTCTGCATAATCATTAATTATAACCGTCATGTCATTTCCAGACACCATTCACTTTTCGCTACAAATATACAAAACTATTCGGAAACGTACTTATATAATGTAAAAAATATGAGGTGAGTATCTGCATGAGCTCAAAATTGAGCCGAAGCAAATCCCGAAAACTCCTTCCATTTGTGATTGGAGTTTGGAATTGTTGATGGAGAAGATGGGAACGGAGGAAGTGACACTCGTTTATACTTTCTCTTCAGCATCGTTATAGACCGTTATTATCGACAGGATGGTCAATTATCTTACCTGTGCTTAAGTAATCATAAAACTCTCCTAGGATTATATCTGAAAGATCATCATAATCTTCCATGTTGTTGTCTTTTAAGAAAAGATTAGCCACTTCTTTTTCATTAGGAGATATAATCATGTTTCTTACCCACAGCCCCACAGACAGATGCGCATATATCTGAAAAAACACCTTTTGCTGCTCAAGAATCTTCTTTTTATCTGCCTCTGAAAGAGCATGACTTATTTTCTCAAAAACATCTTGCTTTGTCATAATTCGTTTTCAACTTCTTGAAGAATCTATTTGAACGAAGTCCTCATGTTCATTAATTTTATTCACTTTGCAAATTTACATAACTTTTCGAAAAGCTCACATATGTGAGGGAAAAATTTCCCTGACATATACTAAGGGAAAAATACCCCGAGTTAATAATAATTTTACTGAACTCAAATTTGAGTTGAGCATCTGCATGAGCGCAAAATTGAGCCGAAGCAAAACCCCAAGGCCAAGACAGTTAAAAACCGTTGTTCCCTTCAGTTAAACTTTTCTGATATTGCTTGTAGATTTTCTTCCCCAGATTATCCTTTTTAAATGATTTGTCATAGCTATCAGGAAGTGTATATACCCTTATCTTTTTCACACCTTCTTTAATCAATTCCATCTCTGATTCTGTCACAGCGAAACGTGCAAAAACGTTTTTTTCAGATATAGGTATAATCATAACTCCGATAGGAATAGCAACCATATCATTTTGAGAGGTAAGTTTTTCTCCTGATAATTCTATGATGATATCCGCGAACGTCCTTATTTTGATTTTAGGAGGATTCTCAAAATCCATCTTCTCCGTCCTCATCTTTGTATAGAGATATATCTTCCCGTCAACGTTCTTGACGCTGAAATACACTTTATAAAAATGATTAGTAAGGTCACCTATTGAATAGCTCTGTGCTTGCGTTCTTGAGACTGAACACAACATTAACACAAGAATAAGGAAGGAATATCGTATTATCTTTTTCATATTCGTATAGTTTAATTATTCTGCTACAAATTTACAAAACTTTTGGGTAACCCGTTAACAAACCCGGTAAAAACTTAAAGAATGCCGGAAAAATTGGGAGTGTGGAAAGACCGGAGTTTCTTTGTGGAAAAACAATTCGCCTACGAAGCTCTGTTAGCATGGTTAGACAATAATAAATAGTTATCAAGTCCTGGACTTTCCTGGAAGATGTTAACAGCCTTTGTCCTCTGGAAAGCAATTCATACCTTTGCCGAAAAATGGATAATCAGAAAATACAAGAACTACTCGTCTCCGATGCCCTCTTAGAGCGTTTCATGGAAGTGCTTATGGAAGAAATAAACTCCGATGATGAACCTTATTACAAGAAGGCTCGTCAACTGCTCCTTGCCTCTCTAAACAATCCAACCGCCGACGACTTCTTCATAGCCCTCTGCGGTTGGAGTTTAGATTCGTTGATGGAGAAAGTAGATTCTTTCGAATATTGATTATAGTTGGTTAGATAAATAATTATATGTTTTTAATAATTTCTTTAATCATCATTATTCCAAAAAATGTTATATCTTTGCATAGCAGTTGAATTGCAATAACATAGATTTGAGAAAATGAATCAAGATGATAAAATCGAGCCGAGACTTACCTATGCACTAGATAAAGACAACAGGCTTGTCAGCATAAAAAACGTTGTTAGAGGTAAAGCCTGTAATTGTTTTTGCCCAAAATGTAAGAAACCTTTATTGGCTAAAAAAGGTGGAACAAGACAAGATCATTTTGCTCATATAGGTGACGATGGAAAATGTGAAGGTGCCTATATGACAGCATTACATAAACTTGCTGAGCAAATTATCTCTGACAAAAAAAGTGTAATGGTTCCAAGCTATTTGGATATACCCTCACAACTCTTATCTTTTGATAAAGTCGAAGTTGAACAAAGGAATGACAGAAAAGATTTACAGCCAGACGTAGTAGGAATTACAAAGGAAGGTGTTCGCCTTCACATAGAAATAAGAAACACAAGCGAAATCAAATCCAATAAAATCTCAAAAATAAGGGAATCCGATTTCTTTTGTTTGGAAATTGATGTGAGAAAAGTCGAACTCAATGATTTAGAAAAATTCTTGCTGTCTTCTGACGAAAACAGGGAATGGATTAATATCCCAACGAAGATAAGTAATCAAGCAGAAAAGGTTATATATGAAAACAAGAAAATTAGGAGACCATCTTATAAAAGTATTGCATCTGGTGATATTACCTTTAAGAAAGTACATATAATAAATAACGATCTGTTACAAAATCAAATATTAGATAACAGACCGTATATTCTCTGTGAAACGTCTAAAGAATACAAAATTCTAATTGTCATAAACGATAAGAAAGAACTTACTTCTACAGAAATTACAACTATAAAAGATAAAGAGCTAATATGCTTAGAAATAAACATTGATGGTGTCCCCACAGAAAACATTGCTGATTTTATATTAAAGTCAGATGAAAAGCGTAGATGGATAAACAATCCTGAATACGAAGAGTATTTAGAAAAAAAGAAACGTGAAGAAGAAAAGAAAAAAGAAAGAAAACTTGCACACGGATGGGGTTATAAAAATGTTAGTATAGCCCATAGGGGAAAAGACCATTCTCTTTTAAATAGTAAATTGTTAGAAAAAAAATATCAGGAGTTGGGGGTTAATAAACCTTTTGATAATCCTTTTTATGAAGACAATATAATTCTAGACTATTGTATAGTTCAAAATAGGGAAGAACTACTCATTATGTGTATTGACAAGAATTATAGTAATTATTCTAAACCTATTCACATCATATCTATAACCGAAAATAACGGAGGATTAAGATTTAAAACAAAAAAGAATTGCAGTACACAAAAAGAAGCGGAAATATATTATATCAAACTAAAGGAATCACATTATTATTAAAAGAAATTATACTATCTATCACAATCTCATCCGCAGGCAACCAGTCGACACTATGCAATTGTTCTTTCGATAGCCACTTTGCCGCTTCATGCTCCAGCAGTACGGGATGGCCTTCTTCAATATGACAGAAGTAGCAATGCATGGTGAGATGGAATTTAGGGTAATCATATTCCACGGTTGTTATGAATTCGTCCACGCCTATACGAGTCTTCAGTTCCTCCCAAATCTCTCGTTTCAACGCTTCTTGTGGAGTCTCCCCCACTTCCATCTTTCCGCCTGGGAATTCCCAACCGTCTTTGAAATCTCCGTATCCACGCTGGGTTGCAAAGATACGGCCTTCTTTATCACGGATGATTGCTGCTACAACTTCTATTGTCTTCATCATATTACTTCTCTCATTCTTGCATAATGCATCACGCTTGCTGGAATTGGCTCTATCATGTTCCAACGGATTTGCATTTGGCGACGTGTGCCAAGATTCTTATACTCCCATGCATTCAAAGTGACGCGTCCTAAATATACATAGCCCATGGTTCGCGTTTTATCTTCCACAAAATTCTTCTGCTCACGAACAAAGAGCAACATCGTTTGCGTTTCGTTTATATAGGCCTGTCCTTCGTTGGATTCTGGACGTACACGATTCTGAGTATCCCATTGGAACAATACGGGTGAAAGTGCTTTGTCGTCATAGTCGGTTGTAGAACCTTCTTCACGGTTCTTGATAATGTCCACAAACATAGCTTCCACATTAGTATCCTTGTTTCGTTCAACGCCTTCACGGGCAGATGATTTCTTACTCAACGTAGAAGTCCCGATAGCCACCTGTATTTGTGCCTTGGTATATACTCCATGGAGTTTTAACGGGAAATTCAGCAGGCGAGAATTATCAGCTTTTTCGTAGGCTTTATTATCCTTAAGGAGTAACTGCATCACCTCCTCTAATTCCTCGCAAAATATATGGTCAGTACTAAGCGCATTTGCCATGTCCTGAAGACTCTGGAAATGTCCTGCTGTCTCAAACACATCGTAATAGAACATCAATAAGCGTTTCCGTTCTACAGGACTCATTTCTGCTACATTCAGAAGGAATTTATTCTTTGCCAGATTCTCAATAAAGCTCAAATAGGTGTAGGAGTCGGTTGCCAGCCATTTACGATAAACAGCACGCGATAATTCTACATTATAGAACGATTGTTCATGTGTAATACCATTGTCGTAAAGCAGCTGATTCCATGTTCTGCCACGATACAGTTTATCCAATGGCATCTGATATATCCTAACGAAATTGGAAAGCGTAAGCGGAACAGAATGATGGCGTTCGAAGTTCTGTACCAAACCATTGACTCTGCGAGCTGTGAAGCGCTGAATTGCCCCCTTGATATTTGCCATGATATACTCTTTGGCCTTGGGCTCAAGCATGATTTTACAGCCTATTGGAAGATGTGGACAATCGCGTTCCATTTCCTCAGCAACACTCATTGACGTTCGGCCTAGCATCACACGCATGCGGTCGGTATAGTTGAATTCTGCACGGCTGTTTCCCACATAGTCGAGAATATCCACATGCGTCTTTCCTTCTGCCTTTCTGAGTCCACGTCCGAACTGCTGAATAAACACCGTGAGACTTTCTGTAGGACGGAGGAACAAGATGGTATCTACTTCGGGAATATCCACGCCCTCATTGAACATGTCAACGACAAAGAGATAATTGATTTCTTTCCTCTTCAGGCGGTTATAAAGCGCTCCACGCATTTGGGCATTCTCACTGGTCAGCACATCAGCTTTCAAACCACAGAGCGTAAACTTAGAAGCCATGTATTTCGCATGCTGCTGATCCACACAGAAACAGAGCGCCCTGACATCACGTATATTTGGAAGGTACTTCTGCAAAGACTTTAGAATCACTTCTGTTCGAGTGTCATTGTAACTGTATATTTTTGAAAGGTCGGAAGCTACATAATGACCTTTATCCCATGCCACTTCGGTATAATCTACAGAGTCCGTGATTCCATAGTAATAAAATGGTGCCAACAGCCCTTTATTCAGCGCATCATCCAGACGGATTTCTGCTGATATCACACCATCAAAGTCTTGCGTAATGTCTTCACCATCCATTCGTTCTGGTGTGGCTGTCAATCCCAAAAGAATCTTGGGAGTAAAGTAGTTGATGATGTGCCGATAGGATGATGCAGCCACATGGTGTACCTCGTCAATCACGATATAGTCATAATAGTCTGGAGGCAGTTGCAAATTATTGAGGCGGTTATTCAATGTGTCTTTGGAAGCAAACACTTGCTCATAGTTATTTGGCTCCTCTCCTGCATACCATTTCTCGCCGAAATTATAGTCACAGAGTACTTCACGGAAGGTTTTCAAGCTCTGTCGAAGGATTTCTTCCCTGTGAGCTACAAATAACAGCCGTGCACGATCGTGTGTTTCTGCAAAGGCTTTATAGTCACATGCAGCCATTACTGTCTTACCAGTTCCCGTTGCTGCTACGACGAGATTCTTGTAATGGTGCCTAACCTCACGCTCCACCTGCAGACGCTCTAAAATCTCCTGCTGATAATCGAACGGACGAAGCAGCAACTTTAGATTGTTGAAATCTATTTCGTTGTCAATATCTCCATTGAGTGCTGCTTTCAATCGTTCATCATCTTCACCATTGACAAACGTCTCATATCCTTCTGCCCACCATGACGCATCGAAGGCTCCGAGAATTGTCTTCATCATTCGTGGCTGTTCTATTTCCGTCACCTTCACATTCCATTCGGCTCCTGTATCGAGCGCTTGCTCAGAAAGATTGGAGGAACCTATATAGGCCGTATTGAAACCCGTTTCACGGAGGAAGATATAAGCCTTTGCATGCAGGCGTTCCGATGTCTCATCGTACGTGATTTTAATCTCAGTATTCTTTAGCGCTGCCAACTGTTTGATGGCTTCAAAATCTGTGGCTTGCATATAGGTTGTAGTGATAACCTTCAGACTTCCGCCTCTATTCGTGAACTCTTTCAACTGAGGAAGCAGCAAAGCAAGTCCACGTTTCTTGATGAAAGACACCATCAATTGTATTTCGTCAGCAGATACGATTTCCTTCTGCAACTCGGTGTACATCTTCATGCCCTTGCCCGTGAACAGCTCTCCATTCACCAAACCCTTTAAAGGCATAATCTCTTGCAGACGCTTAGCCAAATCAGGATAGTCGGATTGTGTTCTGTCTATGACAGCCGTAAGAATCTTGGCCTGCGCCGAAACCAAATTCCCTGAATCCAAATGAAACTCACAAACCAGTTTTCTAATAATTGAGTTTGCCAAGTCAATGCCTTTCTTGATGGAAGCCATCCGCTGATAGCCTTCCTCTTCATCATTTTCCTCAATTTCAGAATCAGCCACGTCCGCCAGCACCTGTTCAAAGATGTTTGTAAGATACATGGAAAGTAGTTTGGCCACTTCTTTTTTCTCGATCATACGTTCACCGATATAGAAGCGATTCCGGTCAATATTAGATATTTTTTCTTCGAACAGTTGGTTGATTATCTGCTCATATATGCCAATTTTCATGCTTAGTTTTTTACTCCCGACTTAATTTTTAGTTATGATGCAAAATTACAAAAAAAGAGCTAAATCTCCAAGGGCCATGAAAGAAATCTATTTTTTTTGATCATTATTCTTAAATTAATTGGGATGGGGTAACAAATCGTGACCTCATATAACTCAACGGGGGCACGTTTCGAAATAAAACGTTTAAAAGGTTCAGCGTCGTGTTTTGCGACAGTGGTTTCATGTTTCATTGATGTGAATCCAAAATTGGATTGACGTAAAACCTGAGTCGCGTTTTGCGACAGTGGTTTCATGTATTATTGTGACAATGACGATGACAATGACGATGACAATGAAGATGCCCATAAACAAAGGGATTCAGGAAAAGACAGGAACGAAAAATTCATAAACGCACAAACGCACAAAATTTGTTTTGGAGAAGGCGTTTGAGCGTTATTCTCACAATTTGTTAACAATAATTGTATATATATATTTATATATATATAAATATATATATACTTATTTTAGTCAAATTTGAATTTTGTGCGTTTATGCGTTTGTGCGTTTTTTGAAATCCCCTTTCTCCATTGGCTTTCCAGTGTTTAAGTTTTCATTAGAAGAGCCGATCCTGCATTTTTTCAAAATCGGCTCTGTAAACAAATGTTAATGACGGGCGATGGATGCCCCTGCCCATCAATACTGCTTGCTTAACCACCCCTGCGGCAAAGCCGTAGCGTCACTGACCAAAGGGAAGTAAAGACGAAAAACGAAGGACAAAAAAAGTCATCGTCATAGTCATAGTCAAAATAACTCTGTGTCTCCGTGTCTCTGTGTACAAATAAGTCATGGTAATAGTCATCGTCATCGTTCAATTCCCCTTCCCTTCAGGGAGGGGCTAGGGGTAGGCTCCCCCAAAAATGGAGCCGTGCCCGGAAGCATTGCAGCATTCTGGGCACGGGGTTTCTTTAATAGTCTAATGAAAAGTAGGCGGGGCCTTCACAGGAACCAGTCAGGGGGATTAGTCCCACATCTTGAGGGC
>JBGUIU010000329.1:0-4120 GCA_045113275.1 Paludibacteraceae bacterium | reverse complement strand
CAATCGTAGTGCGAAAACGATTAGCGACTATACAATCGTATGGATGAATGCTTCGGGTGATACATTACAGAAGGTGGATGATCTTTTACAAGATATCACTGTTGATGGCGTAACAGAATATCATACGGTGCAAGTTGATAGAGTGACGGGCTGTGTGAGCCCAGCATCGAAGATGACGGTTACGGTGAGTCCGCAGATACGCAGCCGCTGGGTGGATCCAGACACAATCTGTCAGCCGTTCAGCTACAACCTGATGGATGACTTGAGCAAGAGCATCTACGGAGGCACGAACCCACGCTACCAATATACGATGAACGGCAGCGAGAAGATAGAGAACGAGACGGCGATCACGGAGAACAGCAAGCTGAAGGTTTACTATAAGGACGACAAGGGCTGTGAACTCGTACAGGAAGTGTCCGTTCAGTTCTACAAACAGCCGAGCAAGCCGGAGCTTGTGGGCGATACGATCGTCTGTCAGGGTATCGGCGACATCACGCTGACGGCTAAGAAGAAAGGCACCGGCACGTATGACCAGACCTTCGAGTGGAGCAATAGCACGCTGACTCAAGTGTCAGATGAGTTGATCATCAGCACAGAGAAGGATGGTACGAAGGAGTATATCCTACGTGCATTGGATACAACCAACCACTGTTACAGTGAGGCAGATACATTCATGATGGATGTACGCAAGAAGATAGAGTTTAAGCCTGTCGGCTTGTTAGAGAGCTGTTACAATGTAGCAGTTGATCTCCCATTGTCTGTAGAAGGCAACTATGGAGGAAGTGATGAGGAGAAGCATTATAACTACTATCTGATTACAGCATCGGGTGTTAACCAGCAGGTGACAGACCCTACAAAAGTACTGACAACAGGTAAATATTTGATTGAGGCCAGTGAGACGGAGTCGAAGTGTGTAAGACAGGATACAATTGAAGTGAAGGTATATGATTCATTACAAGTATCAACGACTGGTGTGAAGGAGATCTGTTATGGTGCAGTTGTACCAGACTTGAAAGCTACAAATGCAAGCGAATACACATGGAGAAGAGAAAACGGTGTGATTGGTAAAGGTGAGAATTTCCCATTTGCCGATGCAGTGAAACAGACAGAAACATTCCGTTTGATCGGTGAAATGAAGATGGGTACACTTTATTGTCAAGATAGTATCGATGTACTTGTGACCGTACATCCTAATCCACAAGTTATACCAGATACGGTGATTCGTCTTTGTCAGCAAAAAGATGGAGAGGATGTACAGATGACTCTGCCTACTCTTACTTCATCAGATGAGAGATTGAGAATACTATGGTTTGATGCTGCGAAGAAAGTGTTATTTGATAGTACAGAGATAGCACAGTTCTCTATTCAAACAGATGAAACCACTCAGTATTATATTAAGCAGAAGAATACGATAACAGGATGTGAGAGCGACTACACACCTGTAACAGTAAAGGTTTATCCACAGATTGAAGCTGTAATACCAGATTCATCAACATGTTTACCAAATACAATCAATCTGGTTCAATTGGCAAAATATTCAGCAAAGGCTAAGACCATGACTGCCTTGATCGATGCAGATGCCTTTACATTGATAAGTAATGGCAATCGTGATGTAACAGCCAATGCAAGTGAAT
This sequence comes from Paludibacteraceae bacterium, assembly GCA_045113275.1. Classification (GTDB taxonomy): domain Bacteria; phylum Bacteroidota; class Bacteroidia; order Bacteroidales; family Paludibacteraceae; genus UBA1181. The sequence goes on along the minus strand of JBGUIU010000329.1, from coordinate 2,486 downwards.
TAAATGAGAGTGGTCTCTATAAGGTAAATTACTCATATACGTCTGATGGATTGACCTGTACAGCAGATGCAACCACTCAGTTAACATTCTATAAGCAACCAGAGGTACCTAAGGTAGAAGATCAATCATTCTGTCAAAACACTGGTTTGCATGAGTTGGTAGGTAGTCCAACACAGAATAACCTTCGATTGGTATGGGAAAATGTTGCAGAGTCGTTGATAGATACGGTTACTACTATTGTAAAAACTGACCTTTCGGGAACAAGATATTATCATGTTCGTCAGGTACAAGATATTACAAACTGTGTCAGCCGTGATACCTTGTTGACTGTCACGATTCATCCTGCTGTGAAGTTCGAATCCTTCACATTCGATACATGTGCTAAGAACCCTGTTTATTTCTCTGATGTTGTAAGAAAACATAACATTAGTTATTCAATCGATTCTTTGTATAATGTTACAGAAGGTCATACGGAGAGATTGACATCGAACATTGGTACAACAGGTACTTATACCTTTATTGCGATGGATGAGAATGGATGTAAGGTGAAAGACTCATTATACATCAAGATGCATTCACCAGGTAAGATCACCTTATCAAATGTTAAACCACGCTATTGCTATGGAGAGATAACAGACTTCTCGATAAAAGCAGAGAATGATTCTAAATTTGAATGGTATAATATAGCTGATGGAGATGTCTATTCAGGAGATAGATATCAGCAACCAATTATGGATTCAGCCACTTATGAGGTAATCATTACCGAATCAGTAATGAGATGTAGAGATACACTTCAGTTCAGTGCTTACACCTATAAGAAGATTGATGTCGAGGTTAATGATGTGAATGTATGTTTAGGTACTGAGGCCAATCTACATATTCAGAATAATAATCTGAGAAAATATGAATGGTGGTTGAATGATTCTGTGATGGTTTCAGATTCTGTTGCTTATTCATATTATCCTACAGAATCCGATAAGTTGACGGTGAATGTTACCGATGTCAATAATTGTGTTGGATCAAAAGATGTCTATGTTAATGTAGCCTCTATTCCTAACTTCACGATCTTGGCTCTCAACGAAGATGGCGCATTGGAGTCGGGCAAGAGCATGGATAAGGAACATCCACACATGAACTTCTCTACGATACCAACATCAGATGATGAAAATCTAACGTTCTACTGGAACTTTGGAGATGGCGTATCTGAGTATGGTGCAAAGATCACGCATGATTATTTCGGAGAGACATTTGTTTACAACAGACCATTGACAGTTCGTTTGAATGTACAACATGAGTTTGGCTGTCAGAAAAATCTTGAGACTGTCGTTACAGTTGATTCAGATATTAAGATACCAAACACATACTATGCAGAGAGTGGATCTATCTTTATGGAAGATTATCAACTCCGTATCTTCGACCGTGTAGGTACTTTGATATATGAAGGAGTAGGTTGGGATGGAACGTATAAAGGTAAGCCGGCATCTGACGATACTTATTTCTATGCAGTACACTACTATAGTGAAGGTGTTGAGCAAATCAAGACAGGTTATGTAACTCTTATAAATGATTAATGGTATGAATATGATTGAGTCAAGATATATGAAAAGAGGAATTGCAACTTTTGTTCTATTGTTCCATCTGTTCTGGATGATGGGACAAGAAGCTCCTTTCTTTGCCAATAAGCAATTGCAGTATGCGTATCATAATCCAGGTTATATTCCAGAGTTACAATATGCAACCATAACGACTGGAGGTAGATTCCAGTGGACAGGTTTGGATGGTGCCCCTATATCCTTGTTTTTGTCAGGAAAATATTTCTTCTTAGGTGCCCACTCTCAAGTCGGTATCAATATGTTGTATGACAAGATAGGTTATCAATACATCGCAAATCCTAAAGTAGATTATGCTTTTTGTGTACCTTTTGCACCCGATAGTTATATTAACTTCGGAATGAGTGTGGGAATGATGACCAAAGGGTATAAAGAGTCAGAAATAGACTTGGGATATACGTTGAATAATACACCTACCAGAAATCATGTACTTGAACAATTGGAGAAAGGAAGTGCACCTGATATAGATGTCGGCGTGGAGTTTCTGTTGCAAAACTTTGAGTTTGGTTTTGCTGCTAATCATTTGTTGAAAGGAACGGATAATGTTTCCATGAATAAGATATTCTATGGATTCTTTAACGCAAATTTCCAATCTCAAGAATGGTGGAGATTGTCACCTACATATGCCTTTTATCTGTTTAAAGGAGATGAAGGATCTGAGAATGTTCAGAAGCATCAGATAGGTTTCGATTTCTATTATGTGAATGATTATGATTCTCATCCTCGAGATTATTTCTATGTCGGTGCAGCTTATCGTATCCCTAATGAGGCTGTTATCAGAGTTGGTTATTCATTCGAATTCTTTTCCGTATTTTATTCCTATGACTATATCTTTGAGGATTTAAGACATGATAGTTATGGTTCGCATGAAATAGG
>JBGUIU010000328.1:0-3694 GCA_045113275.1 Paludibacteraceae bacterium | reverse complement strand
AGCTTCATAAGAATTAACAATGGGCAGTTTCCAAAAGTGACCTTATTCCGATAAAAATCCAATATAGCACAAAAGAGTATCAATCTCCTAATACAACGGAGACTGATACTCTTTTCTTTTTTCAGATTATTCTATTCTGAAGAAACCTTCAATCAATCAACAAGATAGCTCAAAAAACAAGAAAAGCCGAAGTTAGTGTGACAACCCGACCTCGACTTTTCGCAAAATTATTGATTTAACGAGAAAAGAGCAGTTGACTCCGATTTTATTCAGTTTTCAATATTCGGAATGACGGCACTTTTACGTTACACTGACGGTCATGCGCACTTAGAAAGAAGGCTCATACAGGTACGCTTACGCTCCATATCGGAATGAATGTAGCGGTTAAGCGTGACTTCTACGGAGCTATGCCCTAAAATCTCGGACAGCGTTTTCACATCAAAGCCCAGTTCGACACACCTTGTTGCAAATAAATGGCGCAGGCTGTGATAGTGGAATGACGGCAAATCTGCGTTATGCAGTATTTTAGCGAAGCGGTACTGCATTGTTCTTGGCTCAACAGGCTTTTTCCTGCCGGACACCACATAGACCTCACCGTTATCCTTAAACCGTCTGAGCAGAGGAAGCAGGCAATCAGGGATAGGAATTGTTCGTTTAGAACTTTCGCTTTTCGGCTCAGTGATGATGAGCTTGGTTTGTTTGGATCCTGTTCTGCACTGCACACGCTGAATGGTCTTGCTGACGGTCAAAACACGTTTTTCAAGGTCAATCTCTTTCCATTGCAGAGCGCAGACCTCACCGATACGCAAGCCCATATACATCGAGATTGCAATACCCACGCTCGTAACAGACGGACGCTCGTCCAGATATTTTTCAAGCCTGAGCTGCTGTTTCTTGTTCATAACAGCAATTTCAGGCTTATTCTTTTTGGGGAGAACGATACCGTCAAGTACGTTACGGATTCTATATTCACGGCTTGCATAGCGAAAAACCGACTTGAACAGCACGATAATATCAGACAGATACCGCACCGACAAGCCCTCTTTTATCTTGCGTTCGATAAAAGCATATATATCTTTCGCTTTCAGCAGACAGCACTTTATCTCTCCAAATGCAGGTATAAGGTGCTTTTCGGCTTTCATGACGTAGTTGGCAGCCGTTGACTCCTTTATTCGTGATGCTGTCACATGAAGCCACTCGGTCACAAGCTCTCTGACCGTCATTTCCGTTACAGCGTACTCGTCCTCGCTGTGATCCAGTGCTATCATAGCCTTGTATTCGGCTTCATCACGGCTTTTTCCGTAGAACGAACGGAATACACGTCTGCCGTTCTCATCTTTGCCCATAGATATACGGCACTCCCAGCGTCCGTCCCTGCGTTTATAAGCTGTTTTCTTGCTCATTCATTAAAACCTCCAATTAATCATCGTTCAGTATAAGTAATTATGGAAACAATAAAAAAACAATCCACCTATCTTGACAAGACATACATAATTTGCTATAATAATGATAAGGTATATTAGAAACTGTGTGAGAAACATACGAATCAAGTTTAGCGTATCGTCAATTCAATAATTTTGCGAAATACGAAGCTGTATTTTGCAGTATGTTAATGACTGTTAAGGAGTAATATAATGGATGCAAACCAGAATTTGACAGCGGAAATGATTAAAATAGACCCCTATAATTATACACTATCCGAGATGGTGGATGTAATTGGGGAAACCGAAGCAAAAAAGCTGTTTAAATCTATTTATAAAGGCACATCGAAATTAAGTTATCAAACTATAAAGGTGAAAGATGTTTTTAATGGTGGCGACACAAGAAAATATGCGTTCGAATTATGTGACCATTATTGCATTGAAACTGTTTGTATTCAAAGAAAAACCGGTACTACAGTGTGTGTAAGTACAATGGTAGGATGTCCCGTTGGATGTGTTTTCTGCGAATCTGGGAAAAACGGTTTTATCCGTAACTTAACTCCATCCGAAATTGTTCAGCAGATTGTACTACTTAGAGAAAAAGTCAATCGAATTGTTTTTATGGGGATGGGTGAACCACTGTTCAATTATGATAATCTGGTTAAGGCGATACATATTCTACGTGATAGGGATGGATTGAATTTTCCTACAGATGGAATCACAATTTCAACAGTCGGGCCGCTACAGCAACTTAAAAAAATAAGAGAAGAACATTTGAAAATACAGTTGACTCTCTCGCTTCACGCAACAGATCAGAGAACTCGTGACATTGTCATGCCCCATATGAAAGGACATGATATTAGAAAAGTTGTGGAAACCGTACTTTCTTATTCCGAAAGGCACAACAGAAAAGTCACTATAGCGTATTTGCTTATTCCGGGGTTAAATGATCGTTCAAGCGATGTAAGACAGTTAGGAAAGTGGTTTAGAGGAAAGAATGTGTTGATTAATCTTCTTCAGTATAACGAAACATCGAATAGTCGCATTAAACGTCCAAACAAGCAGCAGTTAGTTGCGTTTAAAACAAGATTGGAGGATGCTGGCTTAGAGGTTAAGCTTAGAGAGTCCCGTGGAAATAGAATCAAAGCAGCTTGTGGACAACTAGTTAGCGAATACAACAGGCAGGGAAAGAAAACAGCAAATCGGACTGTAAATGGAACTGAGAATTCAAACGGAAGCGTGCGAAAATCTTCATTTACAGGAAGAGCAAGTTCGAAGAGACATCCTTTTGCAAAACACAAAAATGTTGGGAAAAAGAGAAAGCATGAGTAAGCTAGAACTTTATAATATATATGCTGGTTATGAAGAGAGCAAGCCTGTTCTTAAAGATATTTCTTTTTTTGTAGAGAAGGGTGAGTTCATAGTCCTTCTAGGAACATCAGGGTGTGGAAAGACCACTATATTGAATCTCATCGCTGGGATGATTCCAATATCAGCTGGAGAATTATACATAGATGGGGTTAAATCAAATGATACTCCACCTCGAAAGCGAAACATAGCCATGGTGTTTCAAAACTATGCATTATACCCTACAATGACGGCATATGAAAATATTGCTTTTCCATTACAAAATGCTCATTATAAAAAAAAGGATATCGACTCGTCTGTCAAGAGCATCGCCGTTGAATTAGGGATCGATGACCTTCTTGAACGAAAACCTGCCGAAATGTCCGGCGGCCAGCAGCAACGAGTTGCGATAGCTAGAGCATTGGTGAGAAAACCTAGTTTGCTTTTAATGGATGAACCGTTATCTAATCTTGATTCAGCTCTCAGGAATCAGTTGCGATTCGAAATAAAAAAACTACATAAGAGTATTGGAGCAACAATAGTATATGTTACACATGACCAAGCTGAAGCCCTTACGCTTGCTTCACGAATCATACTATTGAGCAATGGTATGATACAACAAATCGGAACACCACATGAAGTCTTTTACGAACCTGCGAACGAATTCGTAGCCACGTTTTTAGGAAATCCTAAAATCAATTTGTTTAGTAACTGCGATGTAGTTATAAGAGCACAACTGCATTATACTCAGTTGTTTAGCAACGAATTGGTATTAGAGGAACTGAATGTAAAAGACGTTAATATTGATGCGATCGATATAGGCTTGAGACCAGAGGACATTTATATCCAGGAAGCGGATTCTGATTGTTCCGACTATTATATTGAAGCAACAGAATTTTTAGGCGATTATTATGTGTACCATTGCA
>JBGUIU010000327.1:0-7209 GCA_045113275.1 Paludibacteraceae bacterium | reverse complement strand
TAGATTTTGTGAGGATGTTTTAGCCGTATCTGTTGTGGCGGTTGATAATTCACCCACTTTATAGGTCTTTCCTCCTTTGGTATATTCGAAAGCAACGGCTACGATTTGATCCGATGAGGATGTGCTTTTCAGAGAGATGTATCCTAATTGTGAATTAAGAGTATATTCAGTTTCTGAAAGTAATCGAGCATTATTCAATATTTCATAATCTCTGGACGGCTCTAATTTTTTTCCGTTAATTTCTGTGTTTTCCAATGCAAAAGATGCAGACTGAATGTTTCTCAGTTCCTGGTTGTTGGATAATGTCTTGTATAGGTTGCCATTGTTGTTGTACGGAATGTCTGTTGTTTTTCCGTCTTCATTGTAGCTTTCGCCCAATTCTGTAAGCGCAATGATGTTTCTTGTAGTATAGTTGGCAGAAGAGGTGGATGAGTTGGTCACCCATACTTCTACTTTGTTGATGACAATACCTGAAAGAGGATTAGGAGCGTTCTTTGCCCATTCATCATAGTGGTCATAGAAATAAGAGGCGAGGAAGAAATGTTTGTTTTCCTCGTAGTTGGTTGGTACCAGTTCAAATTTTGTGGTTTGAGCGCCCTCTGTTGATATTGTTTTTCTTTCCGATTCTTGTTGTGAAATGATTCCGGAAACTTTTAATTTTCCAAATTGTAAATCGGTACGGAATCCAAAAAGGTCTGTGCTTCCTGTGATAAGGGATGATGAAAGAGGCAAACTAACGTTACCTGCTTCTACCCGTTGGACTATATCATCTTCGTCACCTTTATAACCTAGATTGATCAAACTTTGGTCGGCATCGAATGTAGCTTCTGTGTTGTAATTCATGTTGAAGTTAATCTTTTCGCCGACTGATCCTGTAGCTGATAATTGTATCTTGGTGTCAAAGTCAAAGATTGTGTTGATACGATTTTCTTCGGAGATGGATGGGTTGTCTCGTTTGGATATGGTAAATCCGAAATCCAAATCGACAGAACCCTGTGTTTTCAATTTCACGCCACCAGGGCCAAAAATGTCTTCACCTTTTTTGCCCAATCCGATCTGAATGTCGCTTAAAGAGAATTTATTTCCACCATCAGTATTTGTTTTGGCTTTTTCAGCCCAGTATTTATTCATGGATTGTTGCAGAGCATGGTTTCGATATTCGTCTTCGCTCATGACAAATGGAGTAGCGATGTCCATGTCTCCCACACGGTTGTGAAAGATATAGTATCCTGTGGCAGGATCGTATTCAACCGTCGAACTCATGTTAGCAGGGTCTTTTAGATCGACGACAGATTTTTCTTGCAGGTCCTCGTAGGTGACAGCTTCAGTCTGTTTTACTGGGAACTTCAATCCTTTTATAGTATCTCTTCGACCCGTTGTTTGTTCTGGCTCGTTTTGTTTCTTAGCGTGTCGTTGAGATGAGGACCGTGAATTTAGAGACGTTCTATCTCCCGACTGTTGAGAATATCCCGAGAGTGCTACTAAACTACCTAGTAACACAAATATCAATACGATATATTTGAATTCTTTTGCCAATTTTTCGCTTCTTTTAGATTTATAACGTTAACGAAGTCGATTTAGTGCCTCTTTTATTGTTTTTTCTATTGTGAAAGATGGATTTTCTTTGAGAATGACATCTACCACTTTGTTCGCAGCTGATTGATTGTACCCTAATACGACTAGTGCGGCAAGAGCCTCTTCTTTGATTGCATTAGAAGGACTAAAAATAGATTCATTGATTCCGACCTTGTTGACTTTGTCTTTTAGGTCAACAATGATTCTTTCAGCGGTTTTACTTCCTATTCCTTTGACACCTTTTAGTTGCTTGACGTTTTCTGTGCTGATGATTGTTTCCAGTTCCTGTACGGAGTAGGTGGAAAGAATCATTCTGGCAGAGTTGGCTCCCACGCCAGATACAGAGATAAGTAATAAGAAGAGAGCACGTTCCTCTTTAGAAGAAAATCCGTAAAGAGTAAAAGCATCTTCTCTTACGGCTTCATATATATATAGTAAAGCTTCGTTTTTCCCATCAATTGCGGTGTATGTGTTAAGGGATATATTTATGGAGAACCCAATATTGTTGGTTTCTATAACTGCCGATGTAGGGCTTAAGTCTGTTATTTTGCCTTTTATATATTCAAACATTTTCGTGTTTTTTATGCATTTGGATACATTAGAGAAAAAATCGTGCAAATATACGAAAAATATTCCTCTATCGTTTATAATATTGGGTGATTTTTAAAACTTCAAATTTTGCCAATAAATTATATTGAATTACCTTTGCAAATATTTATGTATCAAAGTAAAATAGGTATGTTTAAAAGATTATGTATTTTATTGTCTTCTTTGTTATTGTCTGTAACATTGGCGACTGCACAGATTACTTTCAAAAATATTCAAACAGTTAAAGTCGATCAGTTATCTGACACTCAAATAGCTCAATTTGTAAAAAAATATACAGAGGCAGGTTATACGTTGGCCGATGTTGAAAGAATGGCTGTTGCAAAGAACATGCCTGCGTCAGAATTGGAGAAGTTGAAAGCTCGTATAAATTCGATGGAAACTAGTAATACTACGACGGAACTGATTGAGAATCCGGGTGGTTCTATGATATCGAGTGCAACTGCTTCTGCAGAGAAAGAGAAAAAAGAATTTAGTAGAGTATTTGGTTCTTCATTGTTTAGTAGTTCAAAGTTGTCATTCGAGCCTAATCAGAATATGGCTACCCCCCGTAATTATGTGGTGGGTGTGAGTGATGTTTTACATGTTGATGTGTTCGGTTGGGCAGAAGCAACATATGATTTGACGGTATCAGCAGAGGGTAGCATACGAATACCTAATGTCGGTATGGTACAAGTGAGTGGTTTGACTATTGAAGAATCTGAGAAGGTGATTAAGAAAAAGTTATCTTCTTTGTATAGTTCAATTCATTCTGGGCAAACATCGGTTGCGGTGACAGTTAATAAAATACGGTCAATTAAGGTGTATATTCTTGGTGAAGTAAAGAATCCAGGTAGTTATACTTTATCATCAGTATCTTCAGTTTTTAACGCTTTGAATGCATGTGGAGGACCATCAGAAAAAGGTACTATGCGTGCTATTAAGTTGATACGTGGTGGAAAGGAAATTGCCAGTGTGGATCTATACGAGTTCTTAATGAAAGGTGCCATGCCAAGTGATGTTTCATTACAAGATCAAGATGTGATACAGGTGTCTCCTTACCTTAGTAGGATAACTGTAAATGGTGAGGTGAAAAGAGATGGTATATATGAATTGAAATCGGGGGAAAGCTTACAGGATTTGATTAATTATTGCGGTGGATTTACGGATGAAGCCTATACGGAACGTGTTTCGGTGACACGTAATATTCAAGGAGAAAAGAGTGTGGCTGATGTAACAAAAGAGGTATTCCAATTGTTTACGCCTGCATCGGGGGATGTGTATCAGGTTGATAAAATATTAGAGAAATATACGAATAGAGTACAGATATTGGGAAGTGTTTTTCGTCCAGGTGTGTATGCGTTGGAAGAGGGAATGTCGTTGCGTGATTTGGTGAATAAGGCAAATGGTGTGACGGAAGATGCTTTTATGCAGAATGCTACTTTGGTACGTTTGCAGGATGACCTTACACCGGAAATCATATCGTTTAGTGTGAAGGATTTGATGGATGGGAATTTTAATGTGCAGTTAAAGAAAGAGGATGTGATTACCATTGGAGGTAAGAGTGATTATGAACAGGAGAAAAAGGTCTCTATTTATGGAGCTGTTTTGTCGCCTGGAGAATTCCCATACTACGAGAATGTTACGTTGAAGGATCTCGTATTTTTAGCAAGAGGATTTAGAGAAGAAGCTGACCCTACATCAATCGAAGTTGTTAGACGTGTATTGGATGAGGACGAATTGAAGAAAGATGATCAAAAAACAATGGTTTTCAATCTTAAATTGAGCAGGGATTTAACAGGGGCAGATGCTGAATTTAAATTGCAACCGAGAGATCAAGTGACGGTCCGTAAGATGGAAGGATATGAGAGATTGGGTGTCGTACAGGTCCTGGGAGAAGTTCGTATGCCTGGCACCTATGTGATTACCCGTAAAACAGAAAGGATATCTGATGCAATAGCAAGAGCAAGTGGTATCACGGAATATGCTTATCCTGAAGGTGCATTCTTATTACGTTTTTCTCATCGATCTGAAGCAGAGCGTCGAAGAGACCTTAATTTAATTAGCATGATGAAAAATGCTGATGATGTAGTGAGTGTTGAGGAACTTAGGAAAGAGTTGGAGACTCGTCAGGATTTAGTGGGTATTCAATTAAAACAGATTATTAAACATCCTGGATCTGAAACGGATTTGCATTTGGAAGAGGGGGATATTATTTTTGTACCAAAGGAATTACAGACTATTACTATTGCGGGAGCTGTCCAGGTGCCTGGAAAAGAGGTTTATAATGGCACTTCTGTACGTAAATATATTCGTGGTGCGGGAGGTTTTTCTTCTAACGCACGTAAGCGTGGTACTTATGTTGCTTATGCAAATGGTAAGATAGCATCTACACGTCATTTCTTATGGTGGCGTAACTATCCTGATGTGGATCCAGGTGCCCACATTTTTATTCCAGAAAAGCCAGTAAGAGAGAATCATAGTAAAGAAAATGTGGCACTCTTCGCGCCATTGTTTACCTCAGTCGCAACCATGGCTTCTGTGATTGTTACGGCAATATCTGTGTTGAATAATAACAAGAATAACAAGAGTAATAATAGTGATAAGTAGAAAAAGACAGTGTCCTAGTTGGTGATTCTAAATAAATTGAAATATGGGTGAATTAGACGAATTATATCAAACTCTATTTTCGGAGGATAAGAAACAGGAGAAATCTATATCCATGAAGGATATCGTGGCTCTTTTAAAAGAGTATTGGAGTTTCATCTGGAAGAAAAAATGGTTTGTTGTCGGAATAGGTATCCTCGGAGGAATTATAGGTTTCGTATATGCGAGTGTACGTACAATAACATATCAAGCGAATTATGTATTTACTGTTGGTGGAGGCTCTACTTCTACGGGAATGAGTAGTATCAGTATGTTGTTGGGTATGGGCGGTGGTTCTATGGATGCATTTTCGGGAGATAACTTGTTGGAGTTGTTGAAATCTCGTTCATTGGTAGAAAATACGTTGCTTTCTCCTTGTGTATATGAAGGTGATTCCATTACGTTTATGGAATATTTGTTGATTTGCGATAGTGTTCGGGCGCATTGCTCAAGCGGAGAGGCTCCAGAGGTCAAGGAAGGTGTTGTGTCCCTTTGTGACATTGAGTACCCAATCGGACAAGATCGTGCCACATTTTCGAGAGCACAGGATAGTATTTTGATGGGAAAGGCGAGAGGTCTGTTGAAGGAGAATATAGCGGTTGCTCGTCGTGATAAGAAGTTGTCATACATGGAATACTCCTTTTCATATAAGGATGAGTTGTTTGCCAAAAGGTTTTCAGAAGCTCATTTGAATGCAGTAAAGGATTTTTATGTGGAAACAAAAATTGGCATGTCAGCTAAAAACATAGAAAAGTTTCAGTATAGAGCTGATTCTATAAAAGAAGAATTAGGGAAAGCAATTGCTTTGCGTGCAGCTTATCTAGATCATAATCGAAATGCCTCTGGCTTGGGTATTTCTTCTCATGCCCATAAGATTGAAATGGATATTCAGGTGCTTTCCACAACGTATGCTGAGGTGGTGAAAAACTTGGAGGCATTGAAACTTGATCAGGTTAGAGAGACACCATTGATTCAAATTATTGATAAACCATATCTGCCGTTGCCTAATGATAAAATGCGTAAATTGAAAGGTTTGATTATTGGTGGTTTCTTAGCGGGATTCTTTTCTGTATTGGGTCTTGTCCTATGGTCTTATTTAAAAAAGACGATGGAGGAAAACGAGAATCATCAGGAGATTGTTGTGGCAGATAATTCGTCAACAAAATAATTATACTTCATGAACAGTTTAGATGGAAAACATATTTTAGTGGGTATAACTGGAGGTATTGCTGCTTATAAAATGGCAACTGTTGTCCGGGAATTAAAAAAACGAGGAGCTGAGGTGAAGGTGGTGATGACTCCTTTGGCAAAGCAGTTCATTACTCCGTTGACTATGGCGACTCTTTCTCAGAATCCTATACTGGTTGATTTCTTCAATCCTGAGAATGGGGAATGGAATAGTCATGTCTCATTAGGAATCTGGGCGGATGCATATTTGATTGCACCTGCAACAGCAAATTCGATCGGGAAGATGGCAAACGGAGTGGCGGATAATTTATTACTGACATCTTATCTCTCTGCAAAGTGTCCAGTGTTCATAGCTCCTGCTATGGATTTAGATATGTATGCTCATCCTGCTGTTCAGAAGAATATAGCGGTACTTCGTTCTTATAATAATCATATTATCGATGCTGAAGAAGGTTTTTTGGCTAGTGGATTGACTGGGAAAGGTAGAATGGCAGATCCATTGAAAATTGTTCAGACATTAGAGGATTATTTTACTTCATCGAATGATTTGAATGGAAAACGTGTGATGATTACTGCTGGTCCGACATACGAAAAGATAGATCCTGTACGTTTTATAGGTAACTACTCTTCTGGTAAGATGGGATATGCTTTGGCTGAAGAATGTGCAGAAAGAGGCGCGGAGGTGATTTTAATCTCTGGTCCTGTGGCGTTGAATCCTGTCCATCCAAGCATAAAGCGAGTGTCGGTTGAGTCTGCAAAGGAGATGTATGAGGCTGCCATGCAGTATTCTGATGATGCAGACATCCAAATTTTATGTGCGGCTGTAGCTGATTATACACCTGCAGAAAAGGCTGAGCATAAAATCAAGCGAGAGAAAACGGGCAACATGACGATTGAATTATTGCCGACCGTCGATATTGCTGCTTCTCTAGGAAAAAAGAAAAAGGAAAATCAGTTAATGGTAGGCTTCGCTTTGGAAACAGATAATGAAGAGATAAATGCCATTGATAAATGTGCACGGAAAAACTTGGATTTTATAGTGATGAATTCGTTAAATAATAAGAATACATGTTTCAAAAGCGATTCGAATCTGATTACTATATTTGACAAGGATGGTTCACGTTTCTTGTATGATTTTAAACCTAAGAAAGAGGTGGCAAAAGATATTGTGAATCATATTGTTGAGAAACTATCTTAAAAACAATAGAATTATGA
>JBGUIU010000326.1:0-3403 GCA_045113275.1 Paludibacteraceae bacterium | reverse complement strand
TTTATTCCCCTCGAATCAAGCAGTTGATCCAATTCATTTAACAGAACGTTGGCAAGTACGGGACTGATGACTCCTCCTTATGCCGAGCTAGATATTATGCTGAGTAACTGAACGAAAACATTGTAGGAACTAGTGTTTTTTCATCGTATTACTCTGCATAATGTTCTCACTTAAAGGAGTTAAGGAAGGATAACAAATCCCGATCCTTCGTCCAATCCTGAAAATTAGCTTCTTCAACAATTTTAGGTGCAAGATTATTTATTGCTTCATTTTTAAGACGGTTGTCAGCCTTGCTGTATATCATTGTCGTGGATATGTCTTCGTGACCAAGGAAATCTCTAATGTAAACAATGTTGATCCCTGCGGCTAGCATATGCATTGCTTTGCTGTGCCGAAAACCATGAGCATGTAGCTTCTTAGGAAAGTTTGGTTCGGTACGACGGATTAGGGAAACATACTTACTTATGATATAGTTTACGCCATCACGAGACAGTTTCTCATGCACCCGATTTATGATCAATGGTTCATCATCCAAGGCGGAGTTCCTCTGTCTGCATATATACTCAGAGACTAGCTCAGCAGTTTTTTTAGATATAGCAACTGTGCGATACTTGTTTCCTTTTCCATGCAGTCTCACTGTAGGATTTGTCCCCATGTAAACATCGCGTATTCTGATGTCACAAAGTTCTTGTACCCTGCAACCACTGTCATACAGTAAAGTCATTACTGTTCGATGACGAAGTCCTGTACTGGTATTTATATCAGGTTTGTTAATAAGTTTTGCGGTTTGTTCTACACTCAAAAAAACGAGCTCCTTGGTCGATGTTTTCTTTGATTTGATGTTCTGTACCATCTGTAGAGGGGCTATGTATTCGATATGTTGACAGCTTGCGTATTCTGCGAATGTTTTGATTGCTGCAAGCCTCTGGTTAGTTGTGGATACACTTGCACCTCGGTTGCGAAGCCACTCAAGAAATTCCACTATAAGAGAACTATCAAATCGGTCCATCGTAAAATTCTTTATCCGGATGCCTTTTATATCAGTAATAAAAACAACAAATAGTTTTAAGGTATCTCGGTAGCTAAGGATAGTGTTTTTTGAATAATTCCTTTGCAGAGGCAAATATTCTGTCAGAAATCCCGAAACCAGGTAGGCAAAATCAGTAGTACTCGTGTTCATTGAAAACGACCTCCTCAATAATGTTTGGAAAAGCCTTGTCAAGGCTATCTCTAATTGAAGGAAATGTTGCTGCAGTTAGTTTAATATAATACGCAGTCTCTTCGAATGTTTCATGTCCGAGCATTGTTCGCATATAAGGAAGATAAACCATAAGATCTTTTCCTTCTTCAATCCATTTGCGCAGCAGATTGACGCAATAAGTATGGCGAAAATCATGAACCCTTGGACCATGTCCTGTATGTGAAATGCCCGCTTTGTCAAGATATCTTCGGAAGTTGTGATATACATTAAAAAGTTTCATTTCACATCCTGGTCGTATCATAAAGAAAAATTCATCTTCCGAAGATGTCTGATGTATCTGTTCTTTTATGTGGATACATTTTGTTATCAAAACAGGATGAATTGGAACAAGCCGGTCTTTATGGTTTTTACCATGTATGATTCGGATATATCCTTCGTCAAGGTTTATGTCTTTAATCCTTGTAAGTCGTAACTCCGATACTCTCATGCCGCTAGTGTATAGGATTCTGAAAAATACCGGCATTACCAATGCTCTGTAAGGACATTCCGATGGAATAGACTTACTGGCATCCACTGCACGAAAAAAACGTTTGAGTTCATCATCTGTAAAGATATGTGCATCATACTTGGTTGGATGTCTCGTTAGACCTTTGGGTGGAATATAAACATGATAACCAATGCTTTGTAAGTATTTACTGAATACCCTAAAAGTACTTACTCTCTTGCAGTGGTTGGCATCGCTTTCATAGGAACGTTTCTTACACCAAAGACTGCATAATTCATTAGAGATCTGTTTATTGGAAAGTCCGTTTTCGCAAAAAAAACTATCAATCCTTTCGAACGCCAAAGCATTTGCTTCATATTTGAATCCTAATGAACGCTTTAAGAAGATCAGACTTTTAAATTCATTTTGAAATACACTATTAAACTTAACCTCATGCATGATAATCATCCTCCGGCGTAAGTACACATTCTGCTAATTTTTTAAGATCTGTCTTGAGGTAAATTCCGGTGACATCAATGTCAGAATGTCCCAATATAGTGGTGATAACCGGAAGCGGAGTTCCCATATCCAAAAGCATTGAACCTGCAGAATGACGTAGCGAATGGAATCC
This sequence comes from Paludibacteraceae bacterium, assembly GCA_045113275.1. Taxonomy (GTDB): domain Bacteria; phylum Bacteroidota; class Bacteroidia; order Bacteroidales; family Paludibacteraceae; genus UBA1181. The sequence goes on along the minus strand of JBGUIU010000326.1, from coordinate 1,087 downwards.
ACTATGCTTGTTTTCATCCCGGCGTATACCTGCTTTGTTCATATAGAGCACAATACGTTGCTCTAAATGATCATTGTCCGATATCGGATCAAACGGTGGCATATGCTTCAGAAATACAACGTCAGATTCAAAGTATTTGGGACGACCATTTTTTATGTAATCTATAACAGCCCATCCCACTGCATCAGGCAGAGGCAACGTCAGAGGCTTATGCGTCTTGTGCTGAACCAACGATAATTGTTTATTTTCCCAGTCGAAGTTGCCAAAATTGAGATTTTTGATATCACTGACTCTGAGTCCGAGAACACAAGCCAGAAGTATCATTGCATAATCCCTCTTGCCGATCGGACTGTTTCGGTCTATCGCCTTGAGCATCTTTTTTAGATTATCAACAGACCACACTGACGGTATTTTCGATTTTTTTGATATAGCTGGCATATGAATTTCAGAAGCAACATCAAATGAGATATATTTAATTTCATACAAAAACCTTAGAAAATGTCGCAGTCCACATATTTTCTGCTCTACAGTCTTAAAGCTATATCCCGCAAATGTTTTGATATATCCGTTACAAGTATCCAAACTAATATCCAATGAGGATACGATGTTCTTTTGTGAGAGATAATCCATAAATTCCAAAGATATGGTCGTGTAGTGTTCGATGGTACTCTTCGATATCTCGGCACCAGCAAGTTTTTCAGTATACTTATCATGTAAATCAGAAAATTGTGTATTTAGTTTAATAGGGTGCTTTGAGGCATAGTATCTCCTAGTAAGCACTTGGTGAAGTCGATAATCCTCAAGCATATGGACTACCCTCAACAGTTGAACCCGTTGTTGGGAAAGTGTTCCATCATTATATTTTGTCTGGAAACTATATTGGTTTTCAAGGAATGCTAAGCCTCGTTCCATATCAAACAAGGTATTTCCGTATGTTTTAATTAAGTAAGAATGGATTTTACTCCATTCACGTTCATAGAATTTGATCGTTGTTGGGTTATAATTGTTGTCTAATAAAAGTTTTCTTAATCCGTTGGTAATCTCTTCTAATGTCATAATTGCCTCCTTTTGGCTTCTCTTATGACTT
>JBGUIU010000325.1:0-8113 GCA_045113275.1 Paludibacteraceae bacterium | reverse complement strand
CTTGATAAGCAAAAGCATCTTCCATAAAAGATGCTTTCGCCTACCGCATAAATATAAATTTTTCAATCCCCAACTTTTTAAAACTACAAAAGTTGACTATTACATTTTACCCATCTCACAAAAAAGTGGCAATACATATTTCGGAGGACGACATGACTCTCTTTCTGGCACACACTAAACTGGATGATAGTGGTAATAGAATTGACCAGACATGTCAGGATCACTGCGACCACACTGCAATTTATGCCCAAAACAGTCTCCTTTCTGTTGGTCTAGGAAGCACGGCGTTTTTAACTGGTATGATGCATGATTTCGGGAAATTCACGCTGGCGTTTCAGAAATATTTAGATGATGCGACTAATGGTCTGAAAGCGAGGCGCGGGAGCGTCAATCATACTTTTGCCGGCGTTAGATACATTTTGAAAAAATTTCACTCTAATCTCGACAACCCCATTGAGATTCTGACAAGTGAGATTATTGCCTACGCCATCGGAGCTCATCATGGTCTCTTTGATTGTGTTAGTGAAGACCATAAAAACGGTTTCGACCATAGACAAAACAAAGAAGGAATATCCTACCATGAAGCAATGGATAATTTCTTCAGCATTTATTGCTCTACATCCGATATTGAAAAACTATTTTATAAGTCGGCCAACGAAATAGATACTATACTGTCTGTGCTTGATGAGCTGTTCGATAACTACCAGTCACAAGATGACAATGATCGCAATCAGGAATATTTTTTTTATTTAGGATTACTTGCAAGACTTGTATTATCGGCAGTTGTTGAAGGAGATCGAAGAGATACTTCTGAATTCTATGCAGGAAAACCACAGTTCGAAATCCTTGCAACCAGAGATTTATGGAATGATACCTTAACTCAAGTGGAAAAACAACTCGCCTTGCTTCCGTGTCAGACAGAAATAGAAAAAGCAAGAAGTCTCCTTTCAGGAATGTGTCGAGATTCCTCACTAAAGGAATCAGGTATCTATCGACTCAACCTGCCTACCGGTGCGGGCAAAACACTGAGTTCCTTACGATTTGCGCTTGCTCATGCCAAAGAACATGAAAAAAAACGGATTATCTTTGTTACCCCTTTGCTCAGCATCCTCGACCAGAATGCAGCTGAAATAAGAAAATTTGTCAACAATGATGCCATAATCCTCGAACATCACTCCAACATCATACACCCTACCGAAAGCACGGAGGAGTATGACAAATGGGAATACTATACTGAAACCTGGCACTCTCCTATCATTATCACTACCATGGTTCAATTCCTGAACACTTTGTTTTCAGGTAAAATGTCCTCTGTTCGCAGACTGCATGCGTTATGCGAAAGCATCATCGTCATTGACGAAGTACAGACTGTGCCAGTAAAGATGCTGTCACTATTTAACTCTGCTATGAATTTTCTTCAGACAGTATGCAAAGCAACCATTGTGTTATCTTCAGCCACACAACCAACTTTTGAAGGCAATCGTTTCCCGCTGAAAAACATCTCTGGGGATATTGTATGTTGCGGCAAGGAAATCCGGGAGCTATTCCGTCGCACAACGATTAGTTCATTAGACAGTTGCTCATTAGAAGATACCCCCGCATTAGTTCAAACTTTACTCAACGGCTGCAATAGTCTACTGATTGTCTGCAACAAGAAAAATGAGGCCTCATATCTCTTTGATCATATTTGCATCGACGGATGCGAAAAATTCCATTTATCTGCTTCGATGTGTATTCAACACCGTCGGGATATTCTGAACGAGATGAAAACAGCACTGGAAGAAATTAAAAACAGCAACGCAGCAAACTCTCTGGCCTCTCGCAAAGTAATATGCATCTCAACGCAGGTAATTGAAGCAGGCGTACACATATCTTTCGAAAGAGCCATCAGGTTTTGTGCAGGCATGGACAGCGTTGTTCAGACTGCTGGAAGATGTAACAGAAATGGTGAAAGCAAGAATGCCGGAGACGTCTATATCCTCTCATGTCTTGACGAAAACCTTAATCGGCTCAAAGAAATCAAAGCGTCAAAAATGGCAACCGAAAGTCTCCTGACAGAATTTAAAAAGAATAGCTCCAAATTCCAAGAAAACCTGGACAGCGAAGAATCTATCAAGCATTACTACAAGCAATATTTCAATAGCTTCGGCATAGGCTATCAAGAATATCGTCTACCCAATAAAGAGACTCTTTACAATCTTCTATCCTCTAACGAGCAATATTCAGGTCATCGAGAAGAAAATCAATTATATTATTTAAAGCAAGCATTCTCTTCGGCAGGATTAGAATTTAAAGTATTCGATACAGAAAACACTGATGTCATCGTTCCCTATAAAGAAGGAATTCAAATCATCAACGATTTGAATTCCGAAAAGGCTAGATGGAATGATCATTTTGTCTCGGACGCCTTAGAAAAAGCAAAACAATACACCGTTTCTTTGTATTCCTATCAGCTTAATAAACTGGAAAAATTAGGAGCCCTGTATAAAATACTGGACGATAAAGCAACTGTACTTCAACCACAATTCTATGACGACTATATCGGCGTCATAGATGAAGATAAAAACTATGGATATTTGGAGGTTAGCATATGAAGATGAGATATCCGAATATTGTGGAGTTTCAAGTAAGCGGAGACTATGCACTTTTTTCAGATCCTTTAACGAGAGTCGGTGGCGAGAAATTCAGCTATCAGGTTCCTACGTATGAATCACTAAAAGGAATTATGGCTTCGGTCTACTGGAAGCCAACTTTAATATGGGTCATCGACAAAGTTCGCGTTATGAAGCCAATACAGACCGAAGTAAAAGGCATAAGACCTATTAAATACTCCGGTGGAAACGACCTCTCTTACTATACCTACTTGAAAGACTGTGCATATCAAGTCAGAGCACACTTTATATGGAATGAAAACCGGCCAGAACTCAAACATGATCGCATAGAGAACAAACATTATGAAATAGCGAAGCGATCTATCATAAAAGGCGGTAGAAGAGACATTTTCCTGGGAACTCGTGAGTGTCAGGGCTATGTGGCACCATGTGTTTTCGGAACCGGAACAGGAGCCTACGATGGTATTAAGGAGCTTGGGTTTGGTCTGATGTATCATGGCATAACATATGCAGACGAAGCCTACTCATCTGAAACCGAAAACCATATGACCGCAAACTTCTGGTATCCAGTCATGAAAAACGGTATTATTGATTTCCTGCCCCCCGAAAAATGTCCTGTTCATAAGGTCCTTCGGGAAATGCCCATGAAATCATTTGATAATCACATCAACTTTACAGGACTAAACGAATTCGAGGAGGTGACTTGATTTGGGATTGCTTCAACAAGCATATAAAACATATGAATCACATTATGCAGATGTAGGAAAAGTGTTTGAAAATCAAGAGCCTTTGGCTCCAGTTTCTCATCTGACAACAAAAGCTAAGATCGAAATAACTATCAATGAAAAAGGCGAATTCATATCAGCTGCTTCTCTGGATAAAAACAGAGAAAAAATCATAATTCCTGTGACCGAGAAGTCCTCTGGCAGGACAAGTGGAAAGGATCCCTGTCCACACCCTTTAGCAGAACAACTTGGGTATCTTGTTCCCTACAATACACGAAAGCGGGAAGCGTATTTGCAACAGCTTCAAGACTGGATTGATTCGGATTATGCAAACATTAAGCTTGCTCCCATCTATCGTTATGTTAATGGCGGGACAATTCTTACTGATTTGGTAAAAAGCAAAATCATAAAGCTGGAGGAGAACGGTCATACCAAAAATGAAAAGGATCTTATAAGATGGATTGTTCTTGGTGTCGGAGAAAACAGCGGTCCCTGTTGGACTGATAAAACGCTATTTGATGACTACACCCAGTATTACAGACACTATAAAATACGAGAAGCGCCTGTATTATGTATGATATCAGGAGAAGAGACTGCCCCTGTACATAATTATCCGAAGGGAATAATCGCAAATAACGGCAATGCTAAACTAATCTCCGCCAATGACGACAGCGGATTCACTTATAGAGGCAGATTCGACCAAGATTGGCAAGCCGCAACTGTGGGATATGAAGTGTCGCAACAAGCACACAATGCACTGCACTGGATTGCTGCAAATCAAGGAGTTGTCCTTGGCAATAAGTCTTCCAGAGCCTTTCTATGTTGGAATCCGGAGGGGCTCAAAGTTCCGTCCCCATTAAAGCCTCTGCGTCGTCTCCAGAAAACAGAAATAAATGTAGTAAATATCAGTTATCAAAAAGATTTGTATAAAACACTGATTGGCTGGAAAGAACAATTAAGCGACAATGCCAACAGCACAACCGTCATAGCTTCTTTCGATGCAGCCACAACAGGCAGATTATCCGTCACCTATTATAACGAACTACTAACATCTGATTTTTTGGACAGACTCTATAACTGGGACTTGCATTGCCAATGGTTCTTCACATACCAAAACATACAAGAATCCCCCTCGCTAAAGCAGATTGTTGAATGTGCCTATGGAGTCGAGCGCTCAGAAAATGGCAAAGTCATTTTATATGTCAAGGACAAATTATTAGAACAACAGGTACAGCGCTTAATGGCATGCCGCATTGAATGTGCCAAATTTCCACGAGATCTTGAGCATCAACTGGTGCAACGTGCTTCCTCGCCACATATCTATAGTGATAAAAAGACATATAGAAAAGTGTTATCAACAGCTTGCGCTGTTATAAAAAAAGTGTATTTCGATTATGGAAAGGAGGAAATTGAAATGGCTTTGAACCCGCAAAAGCAGGATAGGAGCTATCAATTCGGCAGGCTTCTTGCAGTGATGGAGAAAATCGAAACGGATACGTTTGATTCAACCGACGACAAAAGGACATCCAATGCTATGCGTCTCCAGTCTGTGTTCTGTAAAGAACCGATGAAATATGCAAACTTGTTGAATATGCAGATGGATAAAGCTTATATGCCAAAGTTAAAGCCTGCTCAGAGAGTGTATTATAAACGTCTACTCGGACAGATTATCGACATCATCAACAATGAACCGGAGAAGGAATGGAATAAGCCTTTAAAAGATACTTACTTAATAGGATATTATCTGCAGAGAAACGAATTGTATTCGAAAAAAGACAAGGAGGAAAAAAATGAGTCTTCTGAAGAATAAAATAGATTTTGTAATGTTTATCTCCGTAACCAGAGCAAATTCAAATGGTGATCCGTTAAATGGAAACCGCCCCAGAACAGATTATGATGGATATGGTGAAATATCGGATGTATGTATAAAGCGCAAAATCCGAAACAGAATGCAGGATCTGGGATACAGCATTTTTGTGCAATCAGATGACAGACAAACCGATGGTTTTAATAGTCTGAGTGAACGTGCCACGGCAACGCTTGGAAAAATCAAGGATCGTGAAACATATGCAACTACAGCCTGCAAAACATGGATGGATGTGAAATCCTTTGGTCAGGTATTTGCATTCAAATCCTCTGAGAAAAACGGAGTTTCTGTTGGTGTTAGAGGACCAGTTTCTATCCATCAGGCCGTTAGTGTTTCACCTATAGAAATTGAGTCATTGCAGATTACAAAAAGTGTAAACAGTGAACCAAACGAAAAAAAATCATCCGATACTATGGGCATGAAGCATTATGTGCGCTTTGGCATTTATAAAATAAAGGGAAGTATCAACGTTCAGTTAGCTACGAAAACAGGCTTTTCAGAAGAAGACGCAGATGTCATTAAAGAATGCCTCCGAACACTGTTTGTTAATGATGCTTCATCCTCAAGACCAGAAGGTTCCATGGAAGTCCTCAAACTTTATTGGTTTAAACATAATTGCAAAGATGGTCAGTATTCCTCCGCCAACGTACATCGCTCTGTAGAAGTTCGTTGCTTAAACGAGGACACTATTCCTACGAGCATTAATGATTACGAATACGTTGTAAACGAACTTCCCGGACTCGAGCCGGAGATAATCAATGGAATATAAAGAAGAGGATTATTTGCAACTATCCGGAATACAGCATTTCCTATTCTGCCGCAGGCAATGGGCCTTAATCCATATTGAACAGCAGTGGGCAGATAACTACCAGACGGCTGATGGAATTATTATGCACAAGAACACACATGACAGCGGTTTCAGATCTTCACGTGGTGATATCATCACGGTTCGTGCTTTGCGTGTCCATTCTGCGACACTTGGACTTTCCGGTGAGTGCGACGCGGTTGAGTTTCATGCGGACGAAACTGGTATTTCATTAGCAAAAACCAACGGTTTATGGAAACCATACCCGGTTGAGTATAAACGCGGTAAGCCTAAAAATGACATTTTTGATAAAGCACAACTATGTGCTCAGGCCATGTGCCTAGAAGAAATGCTTTGTTGTACGATACCCGAGGGGGCTCTTTACTATGGAGAGCCCCGAAGGCGTGAACGAGTTTTATTCACCCAGGACTTACGCATAACAGTATCTCAGGCAGTTGAAGAAATGCATCAATTGTATTCCAGGGGCTATACGCCAAAAACAAAACCCAAGAAAGAATGCAATTCCTGTTCACTGAAAGACATTTGTCTCCCTGTACTTGTAAGTATGCAGTCGGTAGATGAGTATATGAAGGACTCGTTAAAATAGGGTAAAACGAAATGAAAGTTTTGCTAAACTCTTTATTTATCACAATAGAAAATGCGTATGCATCATTAGATGGGGAAAACGTCGTAGTTAAGCAAAAAGATGATACCCTGGCTCGTTTTCCTTTACATATTCTGGACGCTATCTATATCTTTTCTTATTCCGGAGCATCTCCTGCATTAATGGGAAAATGTGCTGATAAAGGAATTGATTTAGTCTTTTGCTCTCCCAGTGGAAGATTTCTTGCAAGGACATGTGGTATGAGTCGTGGAAATGTGCTTCTGAGGCGCAAACAATATCGCTTTGCAGATTCCGAGAAAGAAAGTTGTAAAATCGCCAGAAATTTTATATTTGGTAAAATAAGAAACTCAAGACAGGTAATAGAAAGGGCAAAGAGAGATCATGCTTTAAAACTTGATATTGATGCTCTATCCAAAATATCAGATTATCTGAAAACACAACTGGAGGAAGTGCTTCAAGCAAATGATTTGGAATCTCTTCGTGGCATAGAAGGCAAAAGTGCCTCACAATATTTTAGTGTTTTCGACGATCTGATCCTTACTTCAAAAGAATCTTTTTATTACCATGGAAGAAATCGCCGTCCGCCCTTAGATAATGTCAATGCTCTGTTATCTTATGCATATACTATGCTTGGCAGCAGTTGTGCCTCCGCTTTAGAAACCGTCGGTCTGGATTCATATGTTGGTTTTATGCATCGTGACCGACCAGGAAGAACGTCTTTAGCTCAGGATCTTATGGAAGAATTAAGGCCTTGTATGGCAGACCGCTTTGTACTGACATTGATCAACAACAAAATTGTTGATCAATCTGATTTCATTCTTCAGGAAAATGGATCTGTCCTGTTGACGAACGACGGGCGGAAAAAGGTGCAAAAAGAATGGCAAGTAAAGAAGAAAGAAAAAATCATGCATCCATATCTCAAAGAGAAAATGGAATGGGGATTAATCCCCTATGCACAGGCGATGCTTCTAGCACGATATTTGCGGGAAGATCTCGATGGATACCCACCTTTTCTGTGGAGGTGATAAAACATGCTCGTTGTAATCACTTATGATGTCAACACAGAAAATGCCGCCGGTCAACGAAGACTTAGAAAGATTGCCAAGCAATGTGTCAATTATGGACAAAGAGTACAAAACTCCGTGTTCGAATGTTCAGTTGACGCCGCACAATATCGCATGCTGAAAGCAGCTCTCTGTGAATTGATGGATCCTAAAGTAGACAGCTTAAGATTCTACAAACTTGGAAACAGCTATAAGGACAAAATTGAACATTATGGTGCTAAGAAAGGCTATGATGCCCGTGATGCTCTGGTTCTATAACGCGAACCCGTAGTAAACATGAAAATAGTAGGTGGTTCGCGCATTAAATAACGACGATTATCGTCAATCTTGCGCTGTAGGGACACCCACCTTTATAACTAAGAACGTTATTTTTGTAAACATTGCTGATAATTCATATAAAATTTTGTCAATGTTT
>JBGUIU010000324.1:0-2236 GCA_045113275.1 Paludibacteraceae bacterium | reverse complement strand
CAACATTGCAGGAATTGTATGACAAAAGGATAAATTTAAAAACGCAAAGCGTGACGGAAGATGATTTTGATATTAATGAATAATCCTAGGATTTGATTAAAAGTAACACTATATTGTTAAAATTCGCTAAAAGTTTGTGGTATAAGGCTCTGTAAAATGATATAATAGCACTATATAGTGCTACAAAGAATATCAGAGGTACAGAGAATGCCATTCATCCGGACTCAGAAACTCGTTTACAATGATGCAGGAAAGATTGTTTCCGGCTCAGCCGCAATAGTCGATGTTTCATATGTTGCATCTGCTGAGAAGTACAAATCAAAGCAGACGGTACGGGAGCGGCTTGGAAAGGTTATAGAAATGTATGGCAAGCGCAAGGGACTTTTTCAGTCTCCGACCAGAGGTCTTGTCATATACGATGCGGATACCGATTCTTTTTCAGATCAGGTTACCCGGGATGAACTGGATGCTCTCAGAGAAAAAGAAAACGCCAGGGTTAAAGATGATGTAACCACAGGAGAAACAGAAAGGAAGAATGAAGTAAAGACTGCAGCAGAGCAGATTGGAGATAATGAAAAGCACCTCAACGCAGTCAGTGACATATTTCCCGAATCAGACGTTCATACTGTTTTCGGTGATACATACCTGCTGATAGAGATAATGAAGAAAACCGGTATATGGAAGGTTATATCAGAAGTGTTTACGAATACAGCGGATAAACAGAGAATACTCTGCCATATACTCCATTGTCTGCTGAGAGACGGAAGCAAAATTTCCTGTGAAGATTTTGTAGCGAAGTCATTTGCAGTGTACTGTGTCAGTGATATTCCCCTGCACAGTCTTAAATCGGATACCAGGTATTTTACTGTGATGGGAGAAGACACAACGAAAATTGATTTCTTCACCTCATACGTAAAGTTTATCAGAGAGCAAAATGAAACGTTTGGTTCAGCCTGTTATGTTGATTCGACACCGCTGCCCAACGCTATTGATTCTCCTTTTAACGCCCTCTGTTCGCACGGTCTGGATGCAACGTCAGTTCAGATGCGTCTGGCGATGGTACTGGATGAATCCACTCTTTATCCTGTGTGGTATGACATCATTCCGGGAAATATTCTCGATATCAGTACTCTTACTACGGTGACCAAAGATGTTGAGATAAGTCTGGATATCAAACTGAACAGTTACACCCTGGATGCAGGCTACGCATCGAAGGAACTGATTCAAAACTTTGAAATGCAGAAGGAAGGTGAACCGATACCGGAAAAACGTTATCTTGTGCGTATGCCTGCAAAGAAAGGTTTTCCTCATAAGGAACTGTACAACGAAATGAAGGATTTTTTCTGGAAACCGAAATACTGCTTTCTGCGAAACGGACATGCCTATTTTGGAAAGGATGTCAGGAAAACTGTTTTTGATAAAGAAGTCCAGTGCTACGTGTTTGTAGACAAATACAATGCTCTCAAAGGACATACAAAATATATGTCGGATCATCCAGAGGAATACGAACAATTTTCCTTCAAAGAGCAGGCATGGCAGCAGGTAAAATACGGTTATTTTGTGCTGATGGGCAATTACAACAGGACACCGGCACAAATGCTGGATGACTATTTTGGCAGAACGCATATCGAATGTTTCTTCAAGAATACAAAGGAATATTTAAAGTTGTTGCCCCTTTGCAAATGGAAAGACAACACTGTCAGAGGGAAGATCCTCAGTGATGTTATTGTTGCAATTGTTAAACAGAAAATGATGCAGCTTCGTAAAAACACAACCCTGTCCATGAGTTCTGTTCTTGGCAAATGTCAGTCTCTGATGTGTATCAGAGATAAAAAGACGAACAAAGTTTTTGTTGAAAAACCTAACAGGCAGGTACGTGAGTGTTATGAGAATTTTGGAATACCTGTTCCTCAGGAGATAGATCTCAATTCTTATATCAGGCAATTATACGAGGCTTGATAACCATATACTTGAGATCTTTTTAAGAGGCACGATCCTCTGTGTCAGAGCTGAAACTCATTGGAGGATGTGGGAGAGTATGTTGTAGTGTTACTTTTTGTAAAATCTTAGGATAATTTATCCGTACGAAGTTCTTTTTACTTTGATATTTCTAGCGTCTTTGGCCGGATGCAAAACCAAAGATGATATATTTAATTTTTGGAAATTCAACAAGCAACACCTCGAGAATTTTTTTCCTGAGCTTTATGGTTGTATACCAAGCACCTCAACTATCACA
>JBGUIU010000323.1:0-74457 GCA_045113275.1 Paludibacteraceae bacterium | reverse complement strand
AATTCCACTATCAAAGTTCAGACGTTATAAAAACCATTATTACACTTATATCAACAATCTTATTTATTGACATTGCAAATATACAATAATTTCATGCAATATATCATGGAATTTTATTTCAAATACATGGATAAATTGTTCTTTTTTTTATTTGATATATGGAGATCTGTCTCACAATAACTATAAAAATAGCCATTAACCAATTGATAAATAACAACTTAAAAATGGATTATTTTTCCAAAGAAGGTGAAATGCCAAAAAATGATTTATATTTCTTACTGAAATATAATGGATCATTAAATCCGACAGTATATGCAATTTCAGTGATTGATTTTCCACCTTCTTTCAAAAGTGCTTGCGCTTTATGAAGTCGATATTCATTTAAAATTTCAGTCGGTGTTTTATCCGTTATAGATTTTAGTTTGCGTGAGAATGTAGATTTACTCATCGCCAACGAAGCCGACATATCCTCTGCTGAGAATCCAGAATCAGAATATTTTTCCGCAATTAAGTCCAAGAGGGATTTCAATAATGGATTGATGGTGCTTTCCATCTTTTCATCTATATTCCCCGTATAATTATTTTCCAAAACCTGTTGTTGCTGATTTCTACGAAGCATAAGGATATTCGTCAGTTTCATCAACAACTCTTTTTCGTAGAACGGTTTTGAAATATAATCTATTGCGCCTTTATACAATCCCATCAAACGATCACTTTCCGCATTCCTTGCTGATAAGAACACCAAAGGAATCTGTGTCATCGTTGAGTTTTGTTTTAATCGCTCATACATCGTAATTCCATCACATAGTGGCATTTCAACATCACTTAGTATAATATCTGGCTGTTCTTTCAGTGCCACTTCATATCCTTCTTCTCCATTATTAGCCTCAACAACACGGAAATAAGGTTCTAGAATAGTCTGTATATGTAACAATATAAGCGGATCATCATCTACAATCATAACTGTGTTTCCTTGCAATAAATCCGCATTGATCTCAAACGTGTTATTTTTATCTTCCTGCATCAACGCCAACTTGTCTTCATCCACTTTATCAGAGACAGGCAATGAAATTATTATCTTAGTCCCTTCTTCAATCTTACTCTCCACTGACAAACGACCACCACTCTTTTCGACAAAGTCCTTCGCCATCTTAAAACCAAGTCCTGTGCCCTTCTCCATCTTAGTTCCCAGAGTAGATATGACATTCTCATCATTCCGAATTGAGTTTAATTGTTCTTCAGTCATTCCTACGCCCGTGTCCTGAATACATATATCAATCATTCGACCATGTTCTGTCACATCAATTGATATTGAGCCTTTCTCTGGCGTGAATTTCACAGCATTTGTCAAGACATTACGCAAAGCTGTAGCAACCATACGAGAATCCATCATCGCACAATGTTGCAGATCATAGGTGATTGATATGTCAATCTGTTTCTCCACGAACATAGCATTCAGCAAAGAGAGAACCTCTTTCACCATCTCTCTCACACTGGAACTCTCTATATGACAATTCACTTCTGTCTGTTTTCCTCTTGCCCACTCCAACAATTTCACCATGGCAGACTGAAGATTAAAGGCTGATAAATAAATATCCTTTAATACCTTCCATGTATTTTCCAGCGATTCATGATGTTTTAATACACTATCCAATGCTCCAACAATGGCAAACATAGGATTTTTCAAATCATGGGCAATAACAGAGAGCAATCGATCCTTTTCCGCCAACGCTTGCTCCAAATCCTTGTTACGCTGCTCAATAACCTGTTGCTTCTGCTCTAACAAATGATTGATATCATCCAATTTCTTTGTGCGCTCCAAAACCATCTGACGCAAAAGTTCTCTCTGCTCCTTTATCTTTTTAAATCGGTGGAAGATAACAAGAGAGATAGAAAGCGCAATAATAAGTGTTGCTAAGACATCAAACCACCATGTTTTCCACCAAGGAGGTGACACGACGATTGGCAAGGAGATTTTCTTACTATACACCTCTTCCAATCCTTTCTTCGCTCTCACCTCTAAAACATAGCTTCCATGAGGAATGTGAGATATCTTAATCTCTCGTTTCTCTTGCATATCAATCCAATCCCTATCCAATCCACGAAGACGATACGACAACTCCACATCATTCAAGCCTGAGAAATCAATCACATCCAAGGTGATTGAAATGTTTGTCTCATCATAATTCAACTTCAACTTCTTTAGATCGGACAAGCTTTCTGGTAAATACTTACTGCCAAATTCCTGTTTTTTCCCTTTCACATACAAACGAGAAAAGGCAAGATAATTAACCTCATGTTCTTTATGTATATGTCTAGGATCAAACATCACAAATCCTTCTGTACTACCAAAATAGAAACGTCCATCTTTGTCTATAAAAGCTGCGCGATGTGTGAAATAATTACGACTCCTATACCGCTCATCCAATAATATCTTAGCATATGTCTGCTTTTCATCCTCGAATGATATAATGCCATTTGAACCACTTGTCCAAAATATTCCTTTCTGATCTCTCAAGATAGAAGAATATTGTCCATCAGGCAAATAATCCAACCATTTATACTGATTGCCATCCTCATCAAACCGTATGACACCTTGATTAGACACAACATATAAATTACCCTCGTCATCACACACACCCTGAATCATCAACAAGGGCTGATGTACCGGTGTAGCATCTACATCGGGAAACACCGCCTTTTCTCCCTTTTCATCACATCGCCAGATTGTCCTTGATGATATGATCCATTTAACGCCTGTAGGTGAATATATAATATCTTCAATCCATATATCTGGAATCTTAAATTGTGCTGTATCTTGCAATCTTTTCCGATACCAGTTCTCCTTCTCTTTCACATAGACCCCATCACCTGCAACAGCTACCCATAACTCGCCATCCGGCATCACAGCGAGTGACTTACATGTACTAAACGAGGTCTGGATACCGCCAAATGGTATTTTTGTTACTTTCCTTGTTTTCGTATTCAATCTGCACAATTCGCCTCCCCACACAACAATTAAGATATCTCCATTGGAGTCTTTCTTTATGGAAAGGACATTGTTAGATGACAACCCATCTTCAATAGTAATATTTTTAAGTATCTGAAAATCAGGAGATATAATAAAAATACCATGACCATCCGATCCAACATAGATGTTTCCTTCTTCATCTTGTACAAAAGAGGTTCCATCCACCGCAGGGAACCCGATATCTGCAGAATGAATAGACCCCGAATTACGCATAGTGCTATAACGCAGTAATCCTGCATTCTGCGTACCAATCCATATATCCCCATTACGGTCCTCATAAAGGCAATGAATCTTCTGCAATTCCTCAATTTTTGAGTTCCTAGGTTCTATCTTTTCAAAATGGAACTTCCCATCATACGTGGCTCTCCACAAACCAGATCCAGCCGTACCGAACCAATAACGTCCCTTAGAATCTTTTATGATAGAATTTATATTTCTGATTGGTATCTCCAAGGCCCTCGGACTACTAATTTCTCCATTCTCGCCTATATCAATTATCCACAATCCTCCCACAAAAGAAGAAATTAGGAACTTATTACTTTCCAACCTGTTGATGTTTGAAACCATCATCCCAATAGATAGTTTTTCATCGTATTCTTTTAAATGACGACCATTTTTGTCAAAGACACTTATACCCGAATATGTCCCGCAGAAATATCGTCCCCAATCGTCTTTTATCACAGCAGATATGAAAGAGTACTCAGTAGAGTCTGTCACCCCTGGATATTTAGCAAACTTACCTTGCTCTGGGAAATATGAATATATACCGTTGGTTGTAGAAGCCCATGTTCGATTGTTTTCGTCCTCATAAAAACCAGTTATGCCCTTGAAATAACTGGTTTTAAACTCATCAGGCATCATATCTACAAACAAATCACTCTTCTCATCATAAGAAACAATCAGACCATTATTTCCTGCTATCAACATTTTACCATTAGACATCAGGGAGAGATGTAAAATTTGATTTCTATACA
Source organism: Paludibacteraceae bacterium (assembly GCA_045113275.1). Classification (GTDB taxonomy): domain Bacteria; phylum Bacteroidota; class Bacteroidia; order Bacteroidales; family Paludibacteraceae; genus UBA1181. The sequence goes on along the minus strand of JBGUIU010000323.1, from coordinate 70,452 downwards.
ACGAGGGAGTTTCTTCCATATAATATGAACGGAAATGAACACCATCAAAACGATTTAATCCATACTCCGTCCCAATCCATAAAAAGCCACATGTATCCTGAATAATGTCATGGATATAGTTACAACTAAGTCCATCTTTACTCGTATATCTACTAAAAGTAGAGAGATCGTCTGCCATCGCGTCGATCCATATAATAGAGCATACAATTGCGTATAATAATAGTCTAGAAAACCTTGTCATGTATATCCTTTTCTGCAAAGATACGTTTTTTTAGCAGAACGCATCTGTCAAATCCCAATTATTTTATCTCACCATCCATTGTTATAATTGGATCACCATCTTCTAAATCCTCAATATCTTCTGGGTTTAATTTATTTCCGCAGTATTTACAAAAAACTGCATCTGGCTCATTACCTGGTTTATGGCAATGTGGACATGGAATGGCTGTCCGCTTTTTATTGTCAGAAATCATTTGAGCAGATACGATACCTGTAGGCACCGCCAATACTGTATAACCCAGCAACATAACAAATGCTGCGATAAATCGTCCCACACTTGTTGTTGGTGCAATATCTCCATATCCTACCGTAGTCATTGTCACAATTGCCCAATAAATACTGCTCGGGATGTTTTGAAAATTACTGTCTTCTCCTCCTTCTACAATATACATAACCGTACCCATGCAGATCGCCATCAAAAAAACGAAAACGAAGAAGACGGTTATTTTCTTTGAACTTGCGATCAGAGAGTTCAACAAGTTTTCACCTTCACTCCAATAAGAGAATAGCTTAAAGACGCGGAATACACGCAACAATCTGAAGATACGAATCGTCAACAATCCATGAGCACCTGGGAATATAAAGCTTAAATACGTTGGTAATGTCGCCAACAAATCGACTATACCGAAAAAGCTGAAGATATATTCCTTGGGCTTAGGCGTACAATAGATACGCAATAAATATTCAAACGTGAAAAACAACGTAAATATCCATTCAAGAATATTTAGGAACATCTTAAATGAGGGTGGAAAGAAAGATAAACTTTCTAAAATCACCACCGACACACTTGCGATAATGAACGCAATGACTAAGATGTCAAAATTTTTCCCTTCCTGTGTATCGGTATCATACACCACCATATATATTTTACGTTTCAGTTCATCATTATTCATGAAACGATTCCACTTGTTTCTCAATCCTTTAAACATATAACTCTAATTATTTATTATTCTCTTTTTTCAAGAAAATAGGTTAGACAAAAAATTAGTATGTTCTAAAAATATCTTTAATCCTATCCCTATCAACAACAAACCACCCACCAGTTTCATGTTAATAGGTAAATGTTTCCCCATAAATATTCCAATTGTGTTACCTACAACTGAGAAGATAAAACTCACCACGCCAATTATCACCAAGTCTAATATAAATAAATGGATAGGCTCTGTCACAAACAACAAGCCAGTGACCAATGCATCAATACTTGTCGCAACAGCCAATGCGATTAGCATCTTCCAACGAATGGCTGGTTGTTCATTTTCATCTTCCTTTTCAAAGAGACTCTCCTTTATCATTTTTCCTCCCAAAACAGAAAGGATAATCAACGCAATCCAATGATCCCATGCCGCTATAATATCCTTAAACCATATTCCTGCCGACCATCCAACCAAGGGCATCGCCGCTTGAAACAGTCCGAACAAGAAAGACATTTTTAATATGGGGACCCATTGTATATGTCGCAAGGTTATTCCATTGGCGATAGAGACAACTAAGCAATCCATTGCCAATGCAATTGCCAATAATATGACAGTGACTAGACTCATTTAATATAGATTAAACAACCGAGGGATGCATCCTTTGATACATCCCTTGGCTATACAACATTTTCCTTTCTTCCTTTGAAGAAAAGTATATTATCTCAACGTGTCATCAACATTTAGCCAATGCCTGTTCCAAATCTGCGATAATGTCCTCAGCATCTTCGATACCTACAGAGAAACGAATCAAGTCTGGACGTACACCTGCCTCAATCAATTGTTCATCAGTCAACTGACGATGAGTATGAGATGCAGGATGAAGAACACATGTACGAGCATCTGCTACGTGAGTTACGATGCAAGTCAGCTCCAAGCTATCCATAAACTTGATGGATGTCTCACGACCACCTTTCACTCCGAATGTAACCACACCACATGATTGTCCGTTAGTGAACTGTTTTTGAGCCAATTCATAATATGGACTTGATTTCAGACCTGGATAGTTCACCCATGCTACTTTTGGATGTTTCTCTAAGTACTCAGCTACTTTTTGTGCATTCTCGCAATGTTTAGGCATACGAACATGAAGTGTTTCCAAGCCCATATTCAACAAGAATGCATTCTGTGGAGCTTGAATAGAACCCAAATCACGCATCAACTGAGCAGTTGCTTTTGTAATATAAGCACCTTTACCGAATGCTTTGCTATAAGCTAATCCATGATATGACTCATCAGGTTCGGTCAAACCAGGGAATTTATCTTTATGTGCCTCCCAGTCAAAGTTTCCACTATCAACAATACAACCACCTACATTGGTTGCATGTCCGTCCATATACTTTGTGGTAGCATGTGTCACGATGTCACATCCGAACTCGAAAGGACGACAATTGATTGGTGTTGGGAATGTATTATCAATGATCAAAGGCACACCATGAGAGTGTGCGATACGAGCAAATTTCTCTATATCCAATACTGTCAAGACTGGATTAGCAATCGTTTCACCAAAAAGAGCCTTTGTATTAGGGCGGAAAGCCTTTGAAATCTCTTCCTCTGAAGCATCTGGGTCAACAAATGTACATTCAATACCCATTTTCTTCATTGTCACAGCAAACAAATTGAATGTTCCGCCATAGATACATGAAGAAGAAACAAAATGATCGCCTGCCTGACATAAATTAAAAATAGCATAGAAACTAGCAGCTTGTCCCGAAGAAGTCAACATAGCAGCCACACCACCTTCCAATGCACATATCTTAGCTGCAACTGCATCATTAGTAGGGTTCTGCAAACGAGTGTAAAAATAGCCAGAAGCCTTCAAATCAAACAAGTCACCCATTTCGGCACTTGTATCATACTTGAATGTTGTTGACTGATATATTGGCAATACACGTGGCTCACCTTTCTTAGGTTTCCATCCTTCCTGAACACAAATCGTTCCTAATTTTTTCTTACTCTCCATATTATTTTAACAACGTAATTTTAAAATCAATTGAACTGGAATCAAGCACCAGACTTCAATGAAAAAGATATGCAAAATTAATAAAAAACATTTGCAAAAAAGAACTGAATAAAACAAAAAAAAAGATGAAATATGTATTTCATCTTTTTTATTCTACCAATTCATGGCACACTTAGGCTCCGTCACTTATCACTCTTCCCTCAGTCTTCAATCCACATGATATTTAAATAACATCGCCTTATATGTCTTCTCCTTAACGGAAAAAAATCTTATTCCCCTAACTCTCAAGTTCTACAAACCTCAAGTCATCCCTCCCACCACTACGAACAAAGAACCTTGATTATTCCTAACCCACAAATTTTACGAACCTGCAGGTTCGTAAATCTGCCTAATGTTCTACAAACATCGTGGCATCAAGCTATTCTAAATTCGCCTATTAATTTTAAAATTTGATGCAAATATAAAACAAAAATCCGATGCAAAGAATTTTATTTTCTGTTTTTCATCATTAACCGTCTTTTTAATCTTCCAAATGCGGTCATCTTGGGCTTTGATTTATTGAAAAAAGCACCATATTTCCCCTAAAACTTCCATCATCTTAAATCATTTCAACAATTTTCGGCATCTTTTAATGCCTTTTCTATAACAGGGGCCATATCATAATACTTATATTCAGCAAGCCGTCCGCCAAAAATCACATTGGGTTCTTTATCTGCCAACGACTTATACATCTGATATAATGCTGTGTTTTTATCATCATTAACAGGATAATAAGGCTCCATTCCTGCCTTCCATTCAGTGGAATACTCTTTAGAAATGACGGTCTTCGGACAATCATAGACCTCTTGTCCAAACATTTCAAAATGTTTATGTTCTATGATTCTTGTGTAGGGTACTTCACGTTCTGTATAATTCACAACAGCATTACCCTGAAAATTAGGGTTGTCAATGATTTCTTCCTCAAAACGAACCGTGCGATATTCCAACTTGCCGAATCGATAGTCATAAAACTGATCAATCTTACCTGTAAACACGATCTTTTCAGCAATTCCCATCCAATATTCTTTGTTTTCGAAAAAATCAACACCTGTTTTCGTTTCAATTCCTTCTAACAAACCATCAATCAACTTATTGTAACCGCCGATAGGGATTCCCTGATATTTATCATTAAAATAGTTGTTGTCAAAAACCAGACGTACAGGCAATCGACGAATAATAAAAGCAGGTAAATCTGTACAAGCTCTTCCCCACTGTTTTTCCGTATATCCTTTTATCAGTCTTTCATAAATATCTTTTCCAACTAGCAAAAGAGCTTGTTCTTCAAGATTCTGTGGTTCTCTCCCTGCAAGACGAGTAGCTGCCTCTCTCTTTTGTTCTTCTATTTTAGCTATAGCCTGCTCGGGAGTCGTCACATTCCACATTTGATAGAATGTATTCATATTGAATGGTAAGTTAAACAGCCTACCCTTATAATTTGCCACAGGACTGTTAGTATATCGATTGAATTCGACAATAGAATTCACGAAATTCCAAACTTTCTTATTGGATGTATGAAAAATATGGGCACCATATTTATGGACATTGATTCCCTCAATGTTTTCGCAATAAAGATTGCCACCCAAGTGAGGACGTTTGTCAATCACCAGGCATGTCTTCCCCTCCTGCTTTGCTCTGTAAGCAAACGTAGAGCCAAAAAGACCGGAACCGACAATGAGATAATCGTATTTTATTAGTTTTTCATCCATAATAATTATTATTTTGCTTCTAATAACTTATACACTTCACAAACCTGATTAGCAATGTGTTCCCATTGATACTTACTCATATCATACTGGATTCGATAATTAGTACACTCTTCCAATAATTTTTCTATTTTATCTGCAAGTTGTTGTATTTCGCCTACATGAAAATAACTATCCAGAGGCAAACCAATCTCCAAGTTAGCTGGAATATCACTTACAACAACAGGCAAATCGTAACTCATCGCCTCCAATAAAGCAATAGGCAATCCTTCATGAGAGGAAGGCAACACATAACAACTTGCATGAGTAAGTAACGATTGTAATTTTTCGCCTCTTACAAATCCAGTTAAAACGACACCATTCTCTTTTGCCATTTTTTTTAGTCTCCGAGAATAATCATCTTCAAAATCCGCATCCCCAGCCAGGACTAAACGGATTTTACTTTCTGGATGTCTCTTCTTATATGCGACATAAGCCTCTATCAGATGATGAAGATTCTTTTCTGGGACGAAACGGCACATACCCAGGATATAAAGTTCAGGAGAAATCCCCAGTTCCTCAAAATATTCAGGGTAATCCACCTTATTGGGGACAGACACTCCATTATATATTAGATGGACTCGATCGATTCGATTATACTTATTAGCAATCAAGTGCTTAATAACATTAGAAATGACAATGACATCATCCGCAAACATACATCCCATTCTTTCTCCGAACTTCAACATACATTTGGCACTCTTTCCCCATTTATCTCTATCATAATCTGGTCCATGATGAGTAAAGACCACCTTCATACCACGCAATTTAGCATATGGAGTCAAGATTGCAGGACCAATAGCATGAATATGTAACACATCCGCACCTATTTCCTTCGCTTTATTTATGGCACGAAATGTATGTATTATCGTCTCAAATGATTTCTTTTTGGGAGCAGGAACGTCTATAAGTTTAACATCATTCCACTCGGTATAAAGATCTTTAGTATATTTTGAACGGCGAATAACCGTCACATCATATCCATTTTTTGCAACAAGGGGAAACAGCTCCTCACAATGGGTTTCAACGCCCCCCATTATATTAGGAATTCCTCTTGTACCAATTACAACAATCTTCATAACTCAGCAAGTTCTCCTATCAATTTATAATACTGCCTATTTTTAGAACTAGATGCTAAATTAAGAAAATAAACTTAAATTAGCAAGTAGGGAAAGCAAAAGAAGAATTTTACAGCAGAATTTAAGTCTCAAGTTGTCATTAAGGCATAGAGGGGTCAAGAGCCACTGACACACAGAGGCTCCGTACTCTTGGACAAACATCATACGTTATTCTTTTTTTATTAAAACACGATGAAACGACAAAACCTTAGAATCTCTATATACATAAATGATATAAACTCCGTTTAGATCATCTAACAATCCATCGAATTTTTTTTGTGTTCTGACAAGTTTACCCAGAACATCATATACTTTATAATCATCCCCTTGAAGAGAATCCTCACATAAAACTTTCTTCACATCCATATTTGACGTAACAACGGGCACTAAGTATTTACACTCTGCGATTTCGTAGTTTGGATGAATAGCCCTTACCAGAACAGAATCCGTTGCTTGTTTAAGGGCATTAACATCAGTAGTCCAAACAATTCCCCCATCAATACTATATTCAATTGTTATCTGATCTCTATCATATGCACCTTCTACAATCACCAAAGGGTCTACTGTTTCTTCCCCATCAATTAGATTTTCAAAATTTTCATTTCTCCAGGCAACAGATAGCGGAGCCTCCGTTACTGTCATTTTATAGTTACATCTCGCCGAATCATAATTTGGATGATTCGCACGAACTTTCACTTCCAATTCTCCCTTATCAGTAATTTCTGGCACATCGGCACTCCATGACAAACAACTATCTACACTATATTCAACTATTATGGTATCGGTGGACTCTACTCCCAATGCTTTGACATCGAATTTCATAGGTTGGCCATCATAAACCTTGGATGTAGAATCAGCAGATGGACAATGCAACTCTATCTCAGCTGCTGTTATTTCCAAAACATATTCATATTCAATCACATCAGCACCTGGGAAAATGCTCTTTACCTTTACATCTAAGACACCCCTATTTGTAATACTAGGAGCATCTGCCATCCAGTTTTCTCCTCCATCAATACTATACAAAATCTTTATATTGTTATCCTTCACTTTTATCGTAGGACACAATGGCTTCCCATCATACACTTTTACACATTCTGCTTTTTTCGGATATGTCAAAGAAGACGCTAATCCGTTTTTTATCACCACATTAGAAGCCCCATCAGGAATAGAATAAAACAACGTATCAATTTTGGGGAAGTATTCATAAACAATAGAATCCCCCTGCATTGAATATTTAACAGACCATGAATTGGAAACATTTTTTTGTGTTAATCTAATCTGTCTATTAGCGTAGTAACTTCCATCAAATGAGTTTTCATACAGAGGTATATCATTAAAAAATATTGAATCTTTAGAGCCTTCATTTTTTATTTTCAGTGATATCGGTTCGCCCAATGAAAAAAATTCACCAATATGTTTGTACATAAAAGGAACTCTATCCTTCATCCATATTTTCATATAATTACAAGCATTTTCAAAACTATTAGTGCTTCGATTCAACACATCAACAAAATAATATGGTGCTTCCTCTTTCACTTCATCAACAAATGTTTGCAATTCCTTGTTAAAATTTGCTGGAGATACAAATGTGGCCATATACACAGACATTCTATCAATGTAGGCATTCTTAAACACCTCGTATGTCATCATTTTTTGAAACAACATAGAACCTTTCTTTGTATTTTGACCCATTGCAGATTCGTACGGGCTGACTCTTAAAATATAATTTAAATATGCAAAATCATACGAAACCAAATTTGTCAATCCCATTGTATAATCTAAATCACATGCTAAGAATCTCCACTTATGTCCACTCCCTTGCTGTCTCCAACACTTATTATTATTTCCTGGAAAATCAATATTATTATACAATGACTCCAATGCGAAATAATTCAAGAATTCATTCACATCAAGTTCCTTACACATAGTCTCATAAGATGTTGTATCTGACGAGTATAATTTTACAAATCTGTTCCATTCCGTTGGATCTCCATAATCTAATGAATGGTTTTTCACGTAATCAATATTCTCTATATGATTATAATTAGCCCAAACATAATCTTCCGTTGCCTTCTCTCTCAAATTCAACAATCCCCAATAAACACCATTAACATAAACGATAACAGTTTGAAAAGCCTGCCAATCTAAATCAACATGTTTTGCAAATGATTGTTGTTCCAATCCATCTCTAATCTGAGCCCTAGGGAAGTCTCCCCCTCCATTTCTCAAATACAAAGTTTTCTCTTTTGTCACATTAGGTTTTTCATCCCAAAATGAACCCGAAAAACGTTTAGTGCCAAAACGTTTATTTGCATGTAAAACAAAAGATTTTCTTTCTTGAAAGCGTGAAGCTCGACCTCCCAAATTCATTTCACATATTTGATTAATCTCTGATTCTGAATTAGGCTTACTAAAGTACTCTACATTGATAGGTCTTTTCCACGAAAAAGTAAAATTAGTTGTATCTTTTCCTTTCTTCACATACTCAGGTTTCTTTTCTGGATGGTTTTGATGGTACGTACCATCAGCTAATATACCTATTTCATCATCCCATAAATAAGAGCTATCAACAACAATTGAAAAAACAGGCAATGTCATCTTCCTGTTTAAGAAAATATAGCTCTGTGTTTTAGATGGTTTGCTTATTAAACTATCTGAAAATGTTTTCGCCCGTATCACGACTGTTTTATCTATAAATAATGAATCAGGGAAAAGAGCACTACTATCAGACGGCTCTGAACCATCAATCGTATATCTAATCTGCACTTTACCAGACAACTCTTCGTCATCTTTATCCAAACTCAATTTAAGGACAATTGGTTCGGTATATACACCACCTTTTTTTGAAAACTTCACTTTTGACAAGACATAATCAGAGTAAACCCCATCATTTGAACGATTTGGCGACGCCTCCCTAAAATACGACCATGTATCAGTCTCCTTTATTTTCCCGTATGAAATATCCGGTGCAGGCATAGCCGGAATAGCAAGGAAATCGACAATATTTGAAGTGCTATCGAACAAATACAATTCACCATATTCATCACTATTCAATCTAAAATTCGTATGAACTCCCTTATTTTCTTTGTCACAATACAATAGTACATATCCATTGGATTCTATTATTAACGAATCTTGGATAACATATGAACTTGAATATTGAGATGTCTGACCAATAGCATATCCTTTCAGATTAATAGGAGACGACGTTTCATTATACAATTCAACCCAAGAATCTGGAATTTCATTCAAATCATCAATGACAGAATGCAAATCAGATTGCATAACCTCATTGATTTGAAGAGAATATGTAAGTTCATAAGTTATTAGGGTAAAAAACAAAAGCAAAAATCTATTTCTATTCATAAACTCGTTCGTTGTTAGTGAGCACAAATGTCCTATATAAACAATTCAATAAAAATTCTAAGCAACAATGGTTACTAAGAAAATTTATCATGTCAATATTCAAAATTTTTCAATCACCATTTTTTTGTAAAAGGAAGTTACGTTATAGTCGACAAAGGTACGAATTAATTCTGACAAATGCACTTCCTTCAACAGGATTTCTCAAATCATCAGAGTTGAAAACAACACCTCGTTTTCATAAAAATGCCAATATTATACTTTTGCAGTCTACATTTTTTATGTACTTTTGCAGAAAAGGCGGAATTAGGACTATTTTTCTCTTCTCGCCATGATGCAAACAAGTAGGTTATGGCAAGAAATCAAATAAAATCGCAATCGTAACCTATTGTTGTAGTACACAGCATGACGTGTAAACAAGGCATCCAATAAGAAAGAGGAGAAGATATTGTATATGTACCATAAATGACAAAAAAATGCTTTGTAATAATATAGATTTGAGAGGAAAACGTTTGTTGTTGACCGGGGTTGCTGGATTTATTGGCAGCAATTTGGCGAAAAATCTATTATCAAGAATGCCAGATTTAACAATCATAGGAATTGATTCCTTAAATGATTATTATGACGTTCGTTTAAAGCAAGAGCGATTATCTACTTTGAAACAATACTCTAATTTCCTTTTTAAGGAAGGAAACATTGCAGATAAGTCATTTGTGGATTCCTTGTTCCATACATTTAATCCCTATGTGGTAGTAAATCTTGCAGCACAGGCAGGTGTTCGATATAGCATTTCATCTCCGCAAAGTTACATAGAGTCCAATGTGATTGGATTCTTTAACATATTGGAGGCTTGTCGACATTCGTATGACTCAGGAACAGAGGGAGTAGCCCACTTAGTTTACGCGTCATCCTCTTCCGTATATGGAGGGAATACGAAAATTCCTTATTCCACAGACGATAAAGTGGATACTCCAGTTAGCTTATATGCCGCTACCAAAAAAAGCAATGAGCTCTTCGCTCATGCCTACTCAAAGTTATATGGTATACCATCAACAGGTTTAAGGTTCTTTACCGTATATGGGCCATGCGGTCGCCCGGATATGGCATACTTTAGTTTTACCGATAAATTAAAACGAGGTGAGATCATTAAGATTTTCAACTATGGTAATTGCAAGAGAGATTTCACCTATATTGATGATATTGTAGAGGGTATCTATCGAGTTATTCATCATGCGCCCGAGAAGGTCATCGGAGATGATGGGTTGTTAAAAGCTCCTTACAAGATTTATAATATTGGAAACAACCACCCTGAGAATCTTCTTGATTTTGTTGATATTCTACAAGAAGAATTAGTGCGTGCTGGGGTTTTGCCTTCTGACTTTGATTTCGAATCTCACAAACAGCTTGTACCCATGCAAAAAGGAGATGTTCCCATTACATATGCCGACACATCTGAATTGGAACAGGATTTTGGGTTTAAGCCAACGACTCCACTAAGAGTTGGATTAAGACGCTTTGCTGAGTGGTATGCGTCTTTTTATTAAAATCGTGTTGTATAAGGTTGGTTCTATTAAAAAAAATCTCGAAAAATTCGTTTCGATTTTATTTTTGTAGAGACGCAATGCATTGCGTCTCTACTGTGGACGGATCATTTAACCTCCGTTTTTTCATATCCCTGAGACATCACATCTTCATTCACAATATCCTCACCTCTTTTCCCCTTCAATGCATTTTTGCTATCTTCCGAAAGTCCATCATTAACGACAGCATTCATATCACATGTTGAGAGTTTATCCAAATCCTCCTTGGTAACTTTACCATCACGATACTCACAACATATTGGATTCTCATACATTGAGTATTTCATTCCGACCAACGATTTCAACTTATGCTTCGCCACCCATAGTAGCGGAGTCGAGATATATTTATGCATGGCAGGGCTCACAGAGCCAATCATCCAACAATTTCGACTACAGCAACGCACCTTTTTACGTACTTGCTCTGCCTCTTTTGAATTCCATAGTTCATCCCATGTCTGAAGGTTGAGATTACCCATCACCTCTTTGTCCTTCGTTCCATTACAAGGCATCACATCTCCGTAAGGATCAATAAAGAAGGTGTCGAACGACATATCACACGGCAGAAGACGTTTCTGCCCATAGATATAATTAATCAGACCGTGGTTGAAATATGCTCTGAACCATTTCTTTGGCGAATTAGACTTCAACAACTCATTCACCAGGTTCTCAAAGTTTTTCGCCACCATCGGACGGTCATGAATGATATTTTTTGCCTCTACGAAGTAGAAGGAGTTATGCAATGATGCCGTCGCGAACTCCATTCCCATCTCATTAGATATTTCATACAAAGGAACGAGATCGGGTGCATTCTTGTCCTGAACAGTCATACCAAATCCCACATCCTTCATACCCATCTCACGAAGTTTCTTCAATGTCGTATATCCGCGCTGATAGCCATCGTTCAAACCACGTATTTCATTATTGGTCTGTTCCAATCCTTCTATGGAAATACGGATACCTATTTGAGGGAACTCCTTGCACAAGTCAATGATACGATCCGTGAAAAAGCCATTGGTGGAGATGACAATTCTATCACTCAGTTTATACAACTCCCTGACAATATCTTTCAAATCCGTACGGATAAACGGTTCACCACCCGTAATGTTAGTGAAATACATCTTGGGCAGTTTCTTTATTGTATCTAATGAGATTTCCTCATCCACCTTAGAAGGCGCCTTATATCGATTACACATCGAGCAACGCGCATTGCAGCGATATGTGACTATTACTGTTCCGTTTAATTTTTTTTCAGCCATATACAACCATCTATTAACATCACGGCGTGAATAAAAAAATTCCAATTCACCCTTTGCAAAGGTAAATAAAAAATAGAGCAGATAAAAGAAATTCCTGCTCTAAAGTCAACGAAATATGTTAAGTGATTATTTAATGGTAAATTTACAGAACTCCGTCCTATTAATTCCCTGTAATAATAGTTTCAGCTACAGGAAATGGTCTATCAACGACAAGAGACAAGGCTCTATAAATTTTTTCCAAGCAAAGGAAAAAAACATAGCTCCCACAAATGTCATCAAGAAAGAAAGAACAAACAACATGTAGCCATTCAATATATATTTTTCCAAATGCAACATCTCCACAGCCCTATAGAAAAGCATATGAGACAAGTAGATTTCCATTGAGATATTGCTAATAAAAGTCATAACCGAATTATTAAGAAAACCTTTTTTCTCCAATCTTGAAATCGCATAAAGTACAGCAACAGAAAAAAGAAACAGTTCCGAAAAAAGATGAATAGATGGCAATGCATAATATCCAACGATTGCAAGAGAAAGCAACAATAAAGGGAGCCATTTTGTGTGATTTAGCATGTTTTGGGCACTCTGTCTATACAAGAAAATCAAACCTCCAGCCACGAAAAAAGGAAATGAATATACAATATTCCACTTGCCGACAGGACTGACCATCAACTCTGGACGAGAGAAATAGCCAATAGCTAAGAAATGAAGCAACACAGCCACCATCAACACAAACCAAGCTCGTCTTTTGTTATCCATCAAGAAGACAAAAAACGGGAATATCATATAAAAGACAAAGACAACACCCAAAAACCAACCAACTCCAATCACTGAGATGCCTGCATTAGGTAATAAGCCAAAAGCCAAAGTTAAATTCGCAAAACACTCATACAATTCAGAGACTGACGGGTTAATTGCCAAATCTATCAAAACAAGCAACGCAAAAAATGGTAAAATTCTAATATAACGTTTCTTATAAAACGAGTTTAGATTTATATTCCCTTGCTTGAATTTCTCATAATAACCACAACACATTCCAAATGCGCTAACAATCATGAATAAAAACGTAAAATTAGTAAAGGGATTAATTATTGAACGCAATGGCTCTATAGTCAATTTCACACTAAGATTGCTCAAAACATGCATCATAACGATTCCGATTGCAGCTACAGCACGCAACCCATATAGAGATTGATATCTGAAATTCATTTCTCTATTCTTTTTTTAAAAAAACTCGATAATAAGACAAGCTTTCTGTCTCTTTCAAAACACTTATAAAATAAACACCAAACAAACCATCACACAATCCATCCAATGTATTAGATTTCCTTACTAGTCTACCTTGGATGTCATAAATTCTAAATTCATCTCCTTGCATTTCCTCATCATTCGCAGTCAAAAGTTTAGTCAATGTATTTTCTACATCAGGCTTTTTTACGTATAATATATATTCACACTCTATTGTATCGTATTTAGGATGTGTCGCACGCACATTAACATACAAAGAACCCTTATCCACGATTTCAGGAACTACAGTACTCCAGTTCGCACCACTATCGACACTATATTCAACCACAGCCTCATCTTCATGATAAGCACTATGTGTCATAACTTCATAAGCCAAAGGTTCTCCATCATAGATCTTTACCACAGAATCCAACGTTGGGCAAGACAACGTAAATGCGTTTCTCGACCCATTCTCCATCATTGGTGTGACAAAAGAGACATCACCTTCTGACAAGGAATCTAACATTGGCACAAACACCCTCCAGTTCTCTGCCCCATCATTTTCCCTACCATACGACCCATTGCTCTGCATCTTCACATAAGAGACCTGATCAATCAATGTTGTATCCTCACACACCTGTACCAATGCCAACTGCGCACCTTTGACATTCTCCAACTTAAAGTTAGTGTGCATTGCCCCTCTAAAGGTTTTTCCGTCAGCCCATACAATCAGATAGTCATGAGGAGCTATCTTCGTATTCTCATACGAGTACGGAATCTGATATTTCGTCAACTTCGTCAACTTGTCTGTCAGATAGAGTCCAGCGACATTTACGGTATCTTCTCCATAATTAAACAACTCCACCCAATCAGGATATAGCCCATAATCATCTACAAGTCCGTCCGACGTACTATCAGCCGAAGCACACAATTCGTTGATGATCACAGTCGGTCGTTGGCACTCTATTGGTTCAAATACCGCAGTTATGGAACATCTCTTTTTCAAAACAATGTCTAATACTTCCGTATTTACCGAATAAGAGGTGTCCACAAAAGCTAAGTCCCATCGACTTAACTTATAATTAGAAGGCGCATATGCCTCCAACCTCAATCGTTTTCCATTGAAATAATAACCTGAAAACGATGTTTTGTTGACCACCTCACCATTCATAACGAACCGGACATTCTCCACGTTTGATGAAAACTTCAGACCAACATTCCATTTGTATCCATAATTTTCAGCCAACGAAGACAATATAGTTTGAATTCGTTCACTAGCATTTTTCATCAAAAAGGTTTTTCCATTACAACTGAGAGGCGAAAGGCCATCAAAAGTAGCACAGAACTCATTAGAAACCTCCGTTGCAAGACTATCATATACAGATTTTATATTCTGACTCGATAAGGTAGTTCCCAAATACATCAACCATCGATTTAAATATCGCTCCCGAAATTTAGGATTCTTTATCAAATTGCTAAATATGACAATCTTCCACTTTTCATCATTAGCCCATGTTCTCTCCTCAACTTCACCCGTACACCATTTAATAGGATCTACAGACACATCACTATTGGAACATCCCAGCGTAACATCCATATCATACAAAATCCATCTGAATTTGCCGTTTTCTCGATCCCTCCAGCACATAATATTGTTACCTGGCCAGTCAATATTTGTCGAGAACTGCTCGATTATCATATAGTCAATATACTCCTCCATGTCCATCATTTGAGAAGCTTGCTCGTAATAAGATGAATCTTGAGGGTCATTATTATCTAAGAAAGAAACCAATGCATTATAAGCTACCTTATCACCAGTCTTCACCTCATGAGTCTTAATCATGTCCAATGCATCCTCTTCTAAACCATAATTTGACACGATATACCCTTCATTCAATTGCTCTCTAAGGCCCATCATTCCCTGGTATTTACCGTTCAAATAATAGGCAACTGGTTGATAGGCCTGATAATCCACGTTCATCTCCCTAGCCAAAGAATGAAAATAACCATCCCTAAACCTTAAAGAGAACGCATCATATGCATTTCCCCCCGCGCGTATTTTTACCGCACCATATTTTTTCCCACTTCTATCCTTGAAAAATTCATAATCAAAAACGTCCTTCCCACTTCCAATTTTTTTCCCAGTTTTAATTTTCAATGATTTAGGTATTTCTGTATAGGTACGCGTATTTCCACCCGAGATGCCAACCTCGACCTCCTCACTCAAAACCTGCTTTCCGTCTACGATATATTCAAATACTGCTGCACGATCCCAATCCTGATTGAAATTGGCAGGGTATGACGTGCCATTTCCTTTTATTCCATTCACACCACGAACAGCAATACCCAACGAATCATCATTATAGAATTTATCGTCAATCGAAATAGACACTATTGGAACTGAAAAACCTCCACATGAAGCGTGAAACTCATCCATAAAGATAAAAGTTCCCACAAGCATCTCACTCGGCAATAAAGAATCCGAATAGGCTCTCGCCTTGATTGTTACCGTAGTATCCAACATCAAAGCACTATCGCCAAAAAGTGGACTATTCTCTGTTGGGTCCGAGCCATCCGTTGTATAATGAATTTTTACACGCTCCGTATTACATTTGAATGAGACACTCACCTCACTCTCTTGAATGCCAGGTATCGCCCCATCAAAATATAGGGAGTCCACTCTTTCAGATAGAGTTTCATAAGTCCTCATATTAACCTTACCTGGAGTTGGCAACATATACCCATCCCTTCCTAACGAATCGAAACCGTAAGCAATATGGGCAACCATTGGCTGATATGTAATCATGTCCACCAAATTCTCATTTGCATCCCACAAATAAATAATACCTCCGTCAGAGTCCAATTTTCGAGAAGAATGCATAGAGACCAAACTATCCTTGTCGAAATACAGCAACACATAGGATTGTGCAGGAATCTCTACATCCTCCGACACAGTCCAATCCCACTTATATTTATACTTCCCCTTGGAGGTTCTGTTATGATGTTCAAAGACATAACCTTTCAGAGAAACTGCTACAGAATCCGAATTGTATAGCTCTACATACCCAGGGAAATTCCATGATCCTCGATCCAAATGGGATGACAAATTACAAGTCATCACCTCTGTTATTAGAACAGAAGCTTCAATCACCTCAGTCCCCAATAAAAACAGAAAGAAGGAGATAATGTATTTCAAATTTTTAAATTTCAAATTTTTAAATTTCAAATTTTTTGTGAATTTATTTATAGTTCTAAGTGCATCCATATCATATTTATTTGATTGTACTCCCATTTTTTTGACAATCAGTCAATACCTTTTCCTACCTATTTTGTGTGTTTTACGGAATACTCTTCCCCTTTCAACAAATAAAAGATATAACCCTACTTATACCCAAACAAAAATTTCGTAACTCTATTCTTTTTTAAAATAAATTCTTGAAGTAAGAGAGGAAGAATTATACCAAAAAGCACTACTATAAATGAAGATAGAATAAATAAGTAAACATTCTCAACAAATAGGGTGTTCGACAATTTAAAAACAAAAGACTTTGCAAATCCCATAAATGTTGTGTGAAACAAATATATAACAAAAGAGGAAGCCCCTATATACAACAACTTTTGTGATTTGTCTCCTATTATATCTGAGATTGCAAGCACACCCAAAGATCCAACAATAGACATCAGCAATGCAGATTTACAGATACCGCCGAACCATAAAAGAGAAAGCAAGACCCATAGAGCAACAAACATTAAACGATATCTTGCCACATTGGAATTCTCATATATCTTCATTCGGAAAAGAGTAACACCAAGCATAAAATACATCGCATTGTTTTTCAATTCTGACAAACAAAAAATTTCAGAGAAATCAATCGGCAGAAACTTTAACACAACAGATGCAATCATCAACAAGTTGAGATATATCGAAGCATCTGAAAGGGAACAAATTATATACATCCACAATAAGACCCACAAATACCACAAGAAATAACCTGCTTCTGGTTTGTAGAATATCCTAAAAAAAGACATGCTATCAACACCATTCTCTACATACGCGCCTTTTTGCGTTAATAATTTGATTCCTATAATAAAAAGAGAAACAATCAGATAAGGCAAAGCTATCCTTTTCAATTTTTTCTTTATAAAAGAGACCCAAGGAATATTCTTCTTTGTGTAAATATACATTCCACCAGACATTAGCAAAAACAATGGCATATGAAAAGTATATATAAAATCACGTAAATCCTTATAAAAGGAAGGTGAATTTTCTGGGTAATAATGGCCTATTACGACTAAGATAATACCTATTCCCTTGGCAACATCAACAAAAGACAACTGCTTATTCATCCAATTCAATTAACGGAGTAACCCTATACACTTACTTTTCCTTGGTATCTTGCAATTTCTTGAACACACACTGCTCCATGGTTATATATTTAGGAGAAAGGTCTTCTCCTTTCGAACTGACGATACATTTATTGAGTTTCAAGCCAACTTCATTTTTGGCTGGCACGTTCTTTTTTGTGAAGACACTTCCATCAGAAATGAACTCACATTCATCAAATTCATACGTTCCTTTCCTATCTTTTTTATCGTCAATTATTGGAGAAACATTTTTTACATCAAACACGCAGTGATCAAACTTATACGAAATGTCTTTGATTGGCATAGAGGTTCCATTCGAATATAACAATCCAATCAAACCATTTTCCTTTTTTTTATTATACTTAAAAACGAAACTGCATTGACTATACGATGTGTGAAAAACACCATAATTATAATCTGTAATACCGTTACAGATTTGATAATTTTGTATTCTTCTTGTATATTGACCGACAGACTTAAAATTACACTTCTTATACGTCACATTGATATTCGAAAATGCCTCCTTGGAATGTGCACTCACTATCACAAATCCAGATGAACTAGAAAATCCTTTGGAATAAAATTCACAATTCTCTACCAAGACATTCATCTCACATCTTTTTTTATTATACTTATTATAAACATTGAAATCCACACATTCATCCTTCGCATCATGTTCAAAATAGGAATTTTTTAGAGAAACAGAACAAATAGAATCCCTTCTATTCATAAACCACAATATACCTCCTTGAACCGATAGTGTATTAAGCACGATATTACAATCATTCATTTCTAAGTGTTTCGAGCCGTTATCCCGCAAAAAAGTAACATTGTTATAATGCTTCTCTGATTTAAATTTCACATTGTCAAATCGAACTTCATCGCATGATTCCACCGCAAAAATGTAGGTGTCTCCTCGGGTCTCCTTATCAGGGAACTTCTGTCCTAGGAGGCACACAATATCGAGATTTTTCACTTCCAGTATCTTTTTCCTAGGCATACCATAATAGAAGATAGCCCCGTTCTCACTTACTTTATACTGCTCCGAGATGGTCAACTTCGCTCCATTTCCCTCGATACACAATTGCTCCGACTTAGATCCTTGTAAAGGAGTTTTTAACAAATAGTTCTTCCCTGAAGAAAAGCGTATCTCTTTCCCCGTCGATAGGCATTTGCTAATTGCATAACTATCATCATTCTTTCCATCGCCTTTGGCTCCAAAGCTTTCTGGAGTCACATAATCTTTCCTGATTGTGGCACCACAAGCGACGAAGCCACTCACGACCAATAAACAAAGCAAAAAAACGACTAGTATTTTAGACTTCATTTCCTTGATGTTAAATGATTAAACAATTCCATTAATTTCTCGTAATGAGTAGAAGGTGAATATTGCTCACAAAGCACCTCATACGCTTTCTCTCCCATTAGAACTGGCTTCTGTGGATCTTCGAATAAAGATTGAACTTTTTGACGAAAATCCTTCACGTCTGCATATTGAAACAGAAGGCCTGTTTCTCCGTCCTTAACCAATTCTGGCAACGAACCAAAATCTGTTGCGACAACCGATTTTTTATAGGCAAAACTTTCCAATATCACATTAGGAAAATTATCATACCACTCTGAAGGCACAACAGTAAACAAACATGACTTAAGATATGGAACAATTTGGTCGAAATTCATTCTTCCCAAGAACTCTATATTATGCTTCTTGCCTTCCAAATATTTTTTCAACTTATCTTCGTATCCATTATTAGAAAAACCGATAATCTTCAAATTATAATCAGTGCCTTCAAAAGTCTTAATAAGAGTGAACAATCCCTTTTGTTTCTCAATACGACCGACAAACAACGCAAACGGTTTATATTCCACTTGCGGATTTTCCTCTTTCTTATTAAAAAAAGTCGGTATATGATTCAACTTGGAACTTTTTATACCATACTGTTCCAATTTGGATAATGTAAAAGATGATGGCACAACAAAAGCATCAATCTTATCCTTCACATTCAGCAAATCATGTAATTTCTTCGCTCCAACCTTTAAGAATGAATAAACCGTCGAATTTAGAACACACTTATATTTCACACAGTTTAACCATTTCCCTTTCAAACAATCCTCACAGACACCCACTGCATCATTATAGAACAATGCATTAGGACACATATACTGAAAATCGCTGATTCTATGTACCACAGGTATAGAAAAAGCACGGGCAGCATCAATAATACTTGGAGAGATTTTGTTATGATACTGCATAATGTAAACCAAGTCTGGTTTCTCTTGCTTCAACAGCGCCTTGAATTTTTTCTTTGCCTCAAACGAATAGAACATACGGGCAAACGACTTCAATATGAAAGGAAGAGTCTTTTTAGATTGCGCAAAATAGACTTCGTCATCCACAGCATCCAAGAAAAATTTATCGTACTCCGTTTTTTCGTTTCGGGAACTCTTAATACTAAAGGGAACAACCTGATGTCCATTTTTCTCAAGAATCTCCTTTATATTGAAATAATAACGTTCAGGACCTCCTGAAATAAAATATCGATAGTTTACTAATATGATTTTCATTTCCTAAAATTTCACTTACTTATTTTTTTCTTTTTCTTCCAAGACCATTTTCTTCAATTTCAAAAGATTCACCAAAAGAACCTTTTCTTTTTCTTTGCAAAGAAAATATTTCAACAAAATCACATATCCTCCTAGAAAGAACTCCCAAAAGAATGGTCCCGTCATAAAAGCATATATAATATACGAAAAAATATAACAGCTAACCAGCCAGAACTGATTAAATTTAATTTTTGATTGTCTATAAAAATGCCATGTCAAATGAAGCATAGCTATAAACAATAAAATATACAACAAGGAAAAGCCAATAATACCATATTGGGTCACACCACTAAAGAATATACTTTCAAATCCCAACAAAACTGGATGAATTCCATTCTCTGATATATATTTCCGAACCCAACCTGTTCCCAATCCAAAAAAAGCGCCTTTCACACCAACCACATCAGCCAGTCCATCCAACTGATCCAACCGCATAGCAACTGATGATCCTTTTATTTCGCCATCAGTTTTAGAATCATCCCAGAAATAGATGATAGAATCGACATATACTTGATACTTCCCAAATATCGGGAAATTCAATCCAACTATAAACGATGTTATTACTATCGTAAAAGCAATAGCCAAACGAGTTTTAGACCACCACTTCAGACAAAACACGCCAAAGCCCAAAAGCAATGCAACTAAAGAGCCTCTGGAGCCCGTAAAAAACATATTCATGAAAAGTGCCAATAACGAAACCAATATCGTATATCGCCAAAATCTCTTCTTCGGAGAAACATTGATATACAATGCCAATATTTGAAAAAACAAAATCAACAACATACCAGCATAAAATATCGGGTTACCAATTGTTCCACTCAATCTACCCTCAAGACCACCTCTAGATTCTTCCAACATTTTCTCCAATCCACTGATACTTGAATATACAATGCTAACCAACATCAAATATAGATTCTGATTTGTCAAATAAGAATATATACCATAAGCAAAAACAAACAAAGAAACAATAACTATGTATTTCAATATACGCTCAACTTGAATACTATTCTTTATCAAAGAAAGGAAAAAGACATATGGAAATATTCCTAAAACAAACAACTTGAATGCAGGAATCTGCTCTGAAATCGTCATATCTATTCCCAATGGCAATAACAATATATAGACCAGCAAATAAATTAAAATCACATAAAGAATCTTTTTGTTTTCTTCTTTATAAAAGGCACCTCTACCAAACCCATAATACAGAGAACTCACAAAAAGAAAATATGAAAGAATCGTAGCAGGCGAAAATAAAAAAATCTTCACCTGCGGAGGAAATACAATCATAGAGAACAGATAGGTTGCCATAGCCGCTACAATCACATTGTAATGTGAGAATAGGAAAGCCGTAAGACAACCCAGCACAAAAACTGCTAAAAAAAACAGCATTATTTAATCAATCTAATCAGTTTTATCTTTATAGAAAAAAGTACCTTCGATATATTCCACACAATCTTCTGGATGAAAGTCAAATTGCAATAATGAGTAAGATAATAAGACGCACTATCCAACGAGCACTGCAACAAAAATGCGCCACTTACCTTTTGTGTTGATGTCGCTCCCAAATGAATACATTTAGACTTTGGAAGAAGATAATTTTGAAGTCCCAGTTTTTCTATCTTCTTATATAAGATATTCTCTTCGAAATATAAAAATGTTCGTGGATCAAAGCCTCCTATTTGAGACATCAAATCTTTTGACATTAACATACAAGATCCACTGGGCAATTCTATTGGGAGCAAATCGTTTTGAGTTAAACTCGAATCTAAGACAAACATCTTACGCTTCGCTTCATAATTAGATCTGATACCGAAAATGTCTTTATACAAAAAAAGATAAGTTAATATTAACTCCCACTCCTTATGATTCTTCCTCGCACAATTATAATCAATTCCTAAGAGATCTTTCTTGTAAAGTATGGGGCTTACAATCGCACAATTAGGTAATGAGACTAAAGTCCCTTTCAATTTTGGAATAATGTCTTCCACAAACAGTATATCACTGTTCAATATTAAAACATTATCTATTGTGTCATCAGCATATGCGAGATTCAAACCTTTATTGTTTCCTTTTGCGTAACCATCATTAGCAGAAGAAACATAAAAGGAGACATGTGGCAAATGTTGCGGAATAGGATCTCCTTCTTTTATAACAAGACTGTCAGAGAACTTGCCCTTTATATATTCTGAAATTTCAGTAACAACAGACTGTCGAGTAGAACCATTGTCCACCACAATATATTTTACATCTGCACTATTATATCTCTCTACACTCTCAATACATTTAATTGTATCTTCTGAATTGTTATAGTTAAGTATAATTATTGCAGTAAACATTGATCCGTTTATTATATGGTTTCTATAAATTCATTTCGTGGAATATATCATTTTTCACGACAATGACAATGTCTGTTTGTATACATCCAAATACATCTTTGACGTGTTGACAACATTAAAATTCATCTTTGTGTATTCATACGCGCCTTCCACCAAATCCATATTATATCCATTCTGCATAAATTCTTTAATCCTACCTGCCAAAGAATCTACATCTTCACTTTCAAAGGTCATACCATACTTCCCTTGGTTTATTATCTCCATAGGTCCCTCGACATTACTAACCAGAACTGGCACCTTTGCAGCACACGCCTCTGCAACAGCTAAGCCAAATCCTTCAAACCGAGCAGGATGAATAAACAAATCGAAATCACACATGTGTTCATAAACCCAATCTCTACTCTTTGCACCTTCCAATATTATATTGGGTTCCAATCCGTTGTCTTTAATTAAATTCACCAATTCCGTCATATCTGGACCTTCACCGACAAAGTGCATTTTGAAATTCTCTATTCCTTCATCCTTTAATTTCTTTAATGCTCGAATCAAAACATCTTGACCTTTATGACAAAATAAGATTCTGGACAATTGTACGAAATGGAATTCTTTTGGGGATGACCAATCTTCTTTCTTTTTTATAGCGTCACAATTAATTCCATTCAAAACAAGAGTTGCGTGTATTCCTCTCTTTTCACATTCACACAGAACAGCTTTACTTATTGCCGTGCATTCCTTGTAATATGTATTTTTCTTTATGTCAAAATGAGTAGAATGGATTGTACGTACCATAGCGTATGGCACCTTAATCACCCTATGCAAACCATCCATATGACAATGAATGACATCTGGATTATAACCCACAATTTGCATATTTAATTTAATGAGATAGTAAGGGTTTTTACTGCCAAGAGGTCTTCCCACCTTTACGATTTTCACATTTTCATCTATCTTCGTTATCAGGCGATTATCGATATTATCATTTATGATAAATAGAGCAACCTTATCAGTCTTAACTTGTTCATTTAATATGTCCACTATCATGGTTTCAATACCACCATATTTGAACGACCATAAAACATGAGCGACCTTCATCAATTCTTTTTTTTATAGTTTTTTAGAACTCATCTGATAAAAGCACTAAGTTCTCCTATTCATAATCACTGTCTTTTCGGAAGACAAAATAAAGTTACACAAGGCATAATGGAAGTATGCACATCAGTGTTCAAAACAACGCTTCCCTTGTCCAATAGATATTTTCTTTTACGATTCTTCCTGGCATTCCAACGATTAAACAATTAGAAGGGTATGTTTTACTAATCATTGTATTAGACCCAACTATAGACCCATCTCCTATTTCTGCGCCTTTCATTATCTTTGAATCTGGTGCAATCCATACACGACTCCCTATTTTTACTGATTTAGCAGGATTTAACCTTTCTTTTGTATTTAAATCATATATAGGATGAGAATCACTAGTTCGAACAATTATTTTATTAGAAAACATACAATCCTCTCCTACAATTATCGAGACATCATTTTCCTGGGCACAGAAATGACATAGTCTCGTAAAAGAAGTATTCTTACCTATCACTATATTGATTCCATCTCCCTCCATCCAAAAACTGCATTGTTTCCCCATATAAACTCCATCTTCTATTATTATTGTATTATGAGAACCCCGTATTCTTATAGTAGGGAGATCTAAACGACATTCTTTTCCAATTACAATTTTATTACTTCTACATTTATCATTATAATCAATATTAACAATACCATTCGACATATTTTCATAACTATTGAGTTTTGAGAACTTTCGTTCCTTGATTTTCAAGATAATACGTCTTGTAATTGGTATTTGTTTCAACAACTGAACTATATACATAAGAACCTATATTTTGATGCTGCTAATACAATTTATCACACAAAGCATTTACCTTATCCTCTAGAAGATTGTACAATGTCCACTATCATGGTTTCAATACCACCATATTTGAACGACCATAGAACATGAGCAATTTTCATCAATTCTTAATTTTAAATGTGATTATCTGCAATTAGCATTACTGATGTATCTCCTGTGTTTAAACGTGGACTGATGCAATCATCAGTCTATCAAAATCCCGTCATCAAAACTCATGCAGTTGATATATTCTTTAATCACACAAATTTTCATTCAGAGATTTAAGTATTGACTCATCTAACATATCTCGTGACATCGTTAGTTGCCCTTGGAATTTGGACTGTATCAACCTATCTGTGTTTTTATCAAATATTCTATGGATTCCCGTTCTTTTTAACATTGCTGGCATTCCTGCGAATAAATTTCCCGTAGTAGCTACACTTGAATAATTCCTATTTACGAGAGAATGACTCGAAACAATCGAATGAGATGGAATAAAAGCATTTTTTGACAAACTAGCATGATTTCCAATCCACACATAATTACCAACATTCACTTCCCCCCTAGGAGATATAAAAAGTTTCTTCTCAGAATCATACATCGTATGAAAATTTGAATCCATTATTTGTACATACCATCCTACCCGAACATGATCTCCTATAACAATTTTATGCGAACAACTAATAAATAGATTTTGATTGAAATAAACATCATTTCCAATATACATGGTTGCATCTTTATTGATACTCAAATTCACACCTCTTGAAATTGTTATATTTGAACATAGCTGCAATTTTGCACCTTGTGAAAATTTCAAATATGAGACTGAAGAGGATTCAAACACACTACACCCTATCACAATGGAAAAAGAATCAATGTTAGATTCATCATCAAGTATGACACAACCTTTATATAAACCACTCAATTTAGCCTTTCCTATAATACGAACCGGCAAATGTACGGCTATCTTAAAAGGAAACACTTTAAAATTAAAATACAATGTCTTAAAGAAATTTGATCTGAAAGGCAATGTAAGCAAATAATACCTTAAAAGCATCATAATCCTCCTCCCAACAATCATAAAAATTTCTTCTTTAACATTTCAACAGAAACAACACCTAACATACAAATCATTTTAAAGGAAGATGAAACAATTTTAAAAAATTCTGATTTCGTCATCACATTACTCTTCACCAATCGCAAAAATTTTGTGACGATCGCTTTTCGTATTTTCAAGTCCTCTTTAAACGACCTTTCAAAAAAATCTCCATTTAAATAGATTTTTGAGGATACAATCAGAGCTTTATTACACAATGCATTTACCCTTTCTCTTGAAGATTGAACCAATCCATTAGAATTAATTCTATAACATCCCATTTTTTCATCAATATAGATTCCCTTTGACAATCCTGCTAGGACAAGGAATAAAAAGTAATCAATACTAACTAAATATTTCTTTAAAAATTCTAAATATTTATCATAAAGAGTTTTTCTAAAACAAATCGTAAGAGTTAACATCATGTTGTGGTCTATCAATTTTTCGAAAATATCACCGCTACAAGATCGTTCCATTCTTTCTTCACACCAATCATATTTGGTAAATTCTCCATCCTTATTTGCCGTTTCAAAAGCAGTATAAACGAAACCAATATTTGGATTATTATCCATAATATTTACCTGCTTCTGCAACTTCTTTTCGTCTATCCAAAAATCATCACCTTCGCAGATAGCCTCGTACTCACACTGCTCCCGCCAAAAATTATGAATGGTCATTTTTTCTGGCTTACCATATAAATTTTTTTTAAGCAAATGGATGGCATACGTACAATTCGCATTATCCTTGTCCTTAGACATTATTATATGCGCAAACTCATTGTCGTATTCCAATACATCATTTGGATTACAATGCTCATTTATCCATCCCTTTATTACTTCCTGTTCTCCATCTGTACTCGCATCATCAACAACATATGCAAGAAAAGGGAAATTGGTTTGCTGCATGACAAATCCCTTCAATGCATCCGTAATGTATTTAGACTGATTATATGTGCAACATTTAATCAATACTTTATATCTACCCTTTGGAGGAAATCCCGTTAACATAATTTCAATTCATTTAGCTAAACCAATCGACGAAACTACCAAACAATCTTGCTCATATAGTCTTTGAACAATCACAATTCTATAGTTGCACGTCTCGGTTCAAAGCAACAACATGGCCTCAACGCAACGACTCTAACCCCAGAGGCTCTTTGTGGTCCTATATTGGCAAATGTTGCAATAACACTCGTGTCGCCACCAAGTCCAAGCGCTCCAATATGAGCTGCATTCACACCAGATGTAATACGTTGTTCAAACTCTGTTTGGTAATCATAGTTTCCTTTAGCCATAGCCTCCAGCATCAACGACGTGGCT
Organism: Paludibacteraceae bacterium; assembly: GCA_045113275.1. Lineage (GTDB taxonomy): Bacteria > Bacteroidota > Bacteroidia > Bacteroidales > Paludibacteraceae > UBA1181. The sequence continues at coordinate 43,291 of JBGUIU010000323.1, read as the reverse complement.
TCAAATTGAGAACGTCCAACACCAATAGCCAACGTACACGGACTACATCCTAGCTTTGAGACTGCCTCTCTCGCTCGAGATATAATCTCATCCACAACAACATCCACACTATGCCGGTGAAACACGCGGTGTGTTATACCCCGAATTGCCGGACCACCTCCAAGCATCAAGACGGTTAATCTAATCTTATCTGGATCGTCACAAGGGCGGAAAAGAATTGGAGATGGCGCTAATGCACCAGAATCCTCATTCAAGCCACCACTCTGATCGATGCGTTGCATATCATCACCTTTTATTGCCATCGGACGTCCAGGGAGTTTTCGCAACCCTTGACGAATACCTTCGTTTATATCATCTATCAATGATCCACTAATACTACGATTGGCACCGACTTCCAAATAGATATGAGGGATACCAGTGTCGTCACACAACGGACATAACCTTTTCTCAGCGACCTTGGCATTTTCTAAAATCTGTTCGAGAACCCATCTAGACTTAGCATTGCTTTCAGAAGCAATTGCTCTCTCATATGCCGCCTTTTGATCAGGACGAAATGTACTTCCAGCCTTAACCAGTACTGCAGATACTTTCTCTATAATCTCATCATTCATATATGCTCTTTCCTTTAGCAACTGCGATAATAGCCTGATAATTCTTTACCTTAATACGGTATAAAGCTTCCATTCCAAGCTCTGGGTGTACAAGAAGTTCTCGTTCGTATGTCTGGTCTTCAAACAACGCTGTTGTTGGTGGTATAACAGCAAACACCGAATTATTCTCTTTAAGTAATTCAATCGTTGCTGCACCTATAGCACCTTTACCTAAATGTAGCTTTATGCCAAGTTTCGACAAAGGTCCGAAACTTTCTTCTATCTCTTTCTTATTACTTGACGTTGGACCAACTCCAGCAGGGCTAACCGCAGTGTGAAAGATTACCCCACCCCGCAAATCAACCTTTCTGTCAAGAGTTCCCGACTCTGCTTCCATGATAATTTTAGGCAATACTGCATCACGTCCGCAGTATATCCAACCAGAAATGTTCACTATATCGCCAACTTCAAGATTAGCGATATCTTCCTCTGATATGGGAGTCTCTAGATATTTCATTTTCAATTTATATTTCTATTGGCACATTAGATACCAATCCATACTCTCCTTGGAAAAAAACTTTACAATATTTCCCGCTTCCATCACTTAAATGAATATCGACATGACCTAAGCACCTATCGACATCGGTAATCACATACACACAGGACCTATCTCCTTTCCCATTCTTACATACAACAACATAAGCAGGCATACCATTGGAACTACTAAAATCTACCGACAAATACCTTCCCGATCGAGCACAACTAACATTTGTCTCTATCACTTCGAATGTTGTCGACTCTTCATATTCTCCTCCCAGTTCTTTATGAGAAAGATATGCTGTATATTTCCCTGGTTTTGTGATAGGAATCGAAACATTTCCTTTTGACTCTATTTTTGTCGAATATATAACAGAATCCTTATTCTCCACTACCAGATATTGGTAATCCGTACACAAAACCGACACTTCTATGTTCTCATTCAAACGATAACACGACTTATCTCCTCGCGACATACAAATAGTCTTTAGCTTTTCGAGATTATTTTCTTCCGATAAGTCATACTCCACACCATCTATTTTCTTATATCTATAAATGATCCAATCGCTATATGGAAACTTCTTTTCGTATAAACTTTTTGAAACAGTATATTCTTTTGTTATTTCATCACCACTCTCCAAAAGCAATATGTCTGTATCCGTTTCTGATTTCTTAACATCAAGCACCATTAACACATGTATATTTTTCTTCAGAATTATATCTCCTGTTTCTGCTTTTGAAATATTTTGTACAGGTATCCGTTCAAACAACCCAGATGCCTCATACATAGATGTCGTCATAGGTAATTTGATATTTAACGCATAATTAACGGTAGCACTACAAACGGATCCATAATAGGTGGAACAATTCGTTCCGAAATATGGCGAAGCTCCCATGTTTTCGGTATATAATACACTATACGGATTATTTACCGCAGAAAGAAACGTTTCAAAAGACACTTCTTGTCCCACAAACTTATCCAACTGTTTTACAGACGAATATGGAACCCCAGCATACGGATGATTCGCTTCAAAATATCCATTCAGTTTATGACTGTAAATCGGAGCAAGTGGTGTCCATGTAATGGTTGATATCTTTTTTGCTCTTTGCAATACTGCTGTTTTTCCTCCTACGCTCTCTCCCTTTTGTGAAGACTCATAATCTTGAAAATTATTTGCTTCAACAACATTGGTCATATGCAAAGTATCCTCTTCACAAGCATAAAGTGCGAACGTACAAAAGAAGAAAAAAAACAATATCCTTTTCATCATTTAACTTTCATCTCTTTTATCAATTGTTCCTTTATTTGCTTGTGATCCACATTCAACTTGGGCATATCTTTCCTTATTCCCTGCTTCACGTATATATCAAGAAACTTAGGTTTACAACTTGTTACAATTCGTTTTAATGAATCAATTATCTCATCTGCATAGCTAACATAACTGGAAACTGTTTCATAACCACATGCTGCAGCAACCATCGTCAAATCTGTTGTGCGTCCAGCTGAAGGCTGCCCACCTACAGACTCATTTACACCATTGTTTAAAACAATGTGATATAGATTTGAAGGATGGTATCTTCCTATAGTTGCCATAGCTCCCATATGCATCACTGCAGCCGCATCGCCATCAAACACAACGAATTTTTTTTCAGGCTGTGCCATAGCCATTCCAAGCGCGACAGAGGAGACATGTCCCATAGACCCCACATTCAAAAACTCTTTTCCTTCACCATATCCTTTGACAATAAGATTCTCATGCAGTTCTCTTGTAACTCTTCCTGTTGTACCCAGATAAACAGCATTTCGACCAAAGTAGTCTAGTACCAAAGAAATGGCTTCTTCTCTATTCAACAAGTTACTCTCTGGGTATTCTTGATGTTTTTCCTTGCTCGTGAGAATTGCCTTCTTTGCAATTAGAGCAACAGGAGAAGATATTTTCTTAGCCATGGAAACTGCCCATGCAAATTTATCAAAAACGGTATTCTCATCATCAAGAATATCATATGGAATATCCATATCCTTCATTAAAACAGGCGTTAACTCACCTTGTTTCTTATGTTGTGCATGATCCTTTATTGACGGATCTCCTCGCCAACCTATAACAAGAATCATGGGTATACCATACACATCATCATGTGACAAACTCAGTATTGGATTCATAGCATTGCCAATTCCCGAATTCTGCATATACACAAGAGGTATGTTTCCCGTGGACATATAATAACCTGATGCAATAGCAATGGCATTACCTTCATTCGCAGCCATAACATGATGCTGTTCATCTATATTTTTAAGCGCATACGTGCAAAAATCATTGAGTAAAGAATCTGGAACACCGGTATAAAAATCCACTCCCAATTCTGCAAGTTTGCCAAAAAGTTTATTTTGATCTACCATTACCGAATATAACTGATTATATTATTTAAGTTTGGATTGACAGAAAAAATTTCATTTAAGAGTTCATTAGCATTCTCTTCTGAACGATTGGCAAAAGCAAAAGAACTCAGAAATTTTTGTTTCATCTCATCTGATGTCATCTGATTAGAAGGTTCTCCTTTGGGTGTATCATCGTATGCCTTATATACTTTCCCATCATCCATTGTTACAACCATACTAGCAATACTCTTTCTCGGAAATCGCTTATTATACTCGTCATTTGGATTTACCTTTATCTTATGAACAAGTTCTATTACCTCCTCATTAAATACATATTCATCAGTAAACGAATTTGCACCCGCACATCCCGTTGCGAAAACAACGGCCGTTGCAAATGGAATACTCATCTTTGCCGATGACATATTAGGAATATCAACATGATCATGATGTTTTACAGCTAAAGCATATGTGTCAACAACTATGCTCTGAACCTTTCTAAAATCGAAACCTACCTCCTTACGAATTTGTAATGCACATTCGATTGCAGGGTGAGTATATCGACAAGATGCGTATGGTTTGAAATAGGCATCTTCAATCATCAATTTGTCTGTTTTGAAAAGCTCGTCATATTTAACTTCTGAAGTCATTTGTGCAAAGAAGCCTGCTTTACCCTCGAAAGGATCATCTGCTCCTATATAATTTGCCTTAGCCATATTTGCTGCAATAATGCCATTAACAACAGCGGAACCGACATTGAAGGGCTTAAGTTCAGATGCATCTTCAAGAACCTTCAAAGTACCATGAGACGATGCCATTGCACACGATATGGTGTTTTTCATTTCATTTTCTGAATAATGCAACATTGCGGCAATACCCATTGCCACACCTATTGTTCCGCATGTTCCAGAAGCATGATATCCCATTGCTTTATGTGTGGGCTGAATAGCATTGGCTATTCTGCATGAGACTTCATATCCGATAACGACACCCCTACAAAAATCCTCCCAGCTCACATTCTCTTTCTCCGCCACAAGAAGTAATGCAGTGAAAACCGGAGCTCCAGGATGAATAATTGCAGAGATAACACCATCATCCAACTCTGCCGTATGGGCACTTATTCCATTAATTAAAGCAGCATCAAGGAGTGATGTCTTCTTATTATATCCAAATAAAGATGACTTCCCATCTTCACCAAACAAGGCAACTAGTTTTTCGTTCTTAAATTGTGCAATCTTCGCACCTGCCATCAATGCTCCAAGATAATCAACCAAACATGTTTTTATCTGAAAGATAACAGCATCATCAAATTTCTGTTTTATGATCGCACAAATGTGAGATACGAATTTATCTGTTGTATTTATCATACATTGAAATATTTAAAATAGGATGGTGAATCATCTTTGGCAGCACACCACGCCGCATCGTACGCATCAAGAATGGACTGAGGCAAAACACCTTTCTTAACAGCTTCTATATTTTGACCCATTTGTGAAATTTTTGAAGCGCCAAGAAGAATTGCATCATTACATTCCTCCTTCATATACGAATGATTTGCAAGCCATCTGTATGCAGCCTCAACAAGAGGTATTCCCTCTTTTTCGCATTGCTCTTTCACAATATCCAGGGCATTAAAATAGGACTCTTTCCAATAACGATCTCGATAACTCTTTAATCTGGCAAAACGACCAGTACCTTCAAGTTTCTCATCTATAGAACGATGTTTACCTGTAAGCAATCCCCCGGCAAGAGGATTGAATGCATAGAAACGCATTCCAAAATGACGAATACAATCAAAAAGTTCTGGCTCCACATTACGGCAAAGGGCATTATACATTCCCTGATATACAGAAGGTCTGGGACACCCGTATTTATCACAAAGATACATAATATTAGCAACCTCCCATGCTGGATAATTACTAAGACCTAGTTCCCCAACGACACCCTTGTCATGGAGTTCTGCTACAGTCTGCAGAATTCCATCTACTGGAGTTTTCTTGTCGGGGAAATGGAAATAAAGGATATCCACTTTTTTTCGGTTCATGCGCTTCAGTGACTCTTGTAATTGAGTCATGATTGCATTCCTATCAAGCACGCCCGAAATGCGAGGATGAACTTTTGTGGCAAGTTTGTAACTTCCTTCCGATAGCTCCGGAAGTATCTTTCCTAAATATTCCTCTGTCGTACCATTATTATATACATATGCAGTATCCAACTCATCATATCCACTTGAGAGGAATTCCCTTACCATTTCTCGGCTCTGCTCAAAATCAAGTTGAGGGCCGAAATTCATTGTTCCAAGAACGATTCTCATAACTTACCTTAGGTGGGGTCTAGTCACTTTATTCTTTTTTCCCAAGTACTAGATTTAGAACAGAATCCTCTGTCTTGACTACACCATATACATTAGCACGACGAACAATCTTTTCTGCCCAACGATGATGAGGACCTATCTCATTCATCTTTCCACCACCCTTGCTCTTGATTACACCGCCCGAAGTGCCAAGAATTTGCAATGCATCATTATATTCTTCCTCAACCACAGTGAACATTGCGTTCACAAATTTAGCATGAGTCGGATGGATTATCGTTTTACCAACAAAACCATTTGCTCTATCCAGCATCACCTCTCTCAACAAACCATCAATCGCTGGGTTAACAATATCCTGTCCCTTGATTAGTGCGCTATGAAAATTACGTTTAATCACATCATCAATATCATCATCCATGTATGCTCGGAAATATTCCCATACTGCACCAGAAACGCAATAATTATTAAAACGGTTGAATGCATTAAGGATATCAGATAAAGCATCACGTACAGGCATGATATCATAGACTGTCGAATTGATTCCTCGACGCACACCAAACAAGGATGACATATCAGTACCACCCACACGAATATTCAGAATAAGTTCTTTGTAAGGTTCAAGGATATTCTCTAAAAGCAACAACTCTTGTCCGCGGGTTTCAATGAACGCAATCTCCTCGCCTTCAAGTATAGGCATACCATAGAGCAAGCAACCAAGTCGAGCATTGGTCTCGACCAAAGTTCTCATCATACCCAGTGCATTCTTACTATTGAATTTAGGGAAATTAAAACCAGTGAGTATATTCGCCTGCCGTTTAGTAATACGGGGAACAAAATCTCTAAATTGCTCCGGATTGCGAATTCGCATGAAAATCAGAGGAAGATCATTAAGAGACATCTTTCCCTCATCAATTCTGTCAGCAAACCAATCCAATGTGTCAAGAATATTTTGCTCAGCGATTGGAAGATCTTCTGCTTTTATAGCATCCTCACAGCACATCACGAATGACGTAACCGGAAGTTGATGATTCAGTACTTTTTCTCTGATATCTTTTGTGCCAGGCATATAAAGCGTGGCACCAAGGCAATATTGAAGAGTATCTCTATCTGTATATTTATTAAATTCTATCGGAGCTTTAACAAAGTTAAAATCCGGATTATACATATGATGCTTCATGATAATTATTTCTTCAATTGTGGTGATACGATTGCGCTAGGATAATATTCATCAATGACGCGTTTCACTAACGCTACTTGTTTTGCTCTCTGACGAGCTTCTTTCTCTGTTGTGTCATAGCTGTGGGTAGCCGCAACAGACCCTCCTGTTTTCAGATAAACAGGAGCTGCTACACGTATAAATTCTGGCACCTCATAGTGACGAATAAAGCCACCGGATGATTTAGGATTCTCTGTATGAAGATCGATAGGTACATCAATGGCACTACGAATTGCCGCAAGCATCTGTAGTTGAATATCCCTCACAGGATTTATAGAATTCGCTCCAAGCTCTTGATACAACTTAGCTGAACATGGATTAGAATCACCTGTATGCGCAGAAATCTTGAATTTGCAGTCTGCTGGTATGAAGCCATCATTACGCATCTTACCAAGAAGCCACATCAAACCTTCATCATAAACCATAAAGTTGCGTACACCAAGACGTGCACCGCGCTTGATATCCTCAACGCCACGAACTATCTGATCTTGACCACGAAGACGATATCCCATACGCATTCCTTCTGGGGAGGCAACGGATGCACTTGTATCTGTTGTTGCTCGTGGACCACAGGCTAGTATCAAATCCACCTTCCATTTGTCTGCATATTCGAGCATTTGTTCAATTTCCTTATCAAGCAATGTCCAAATACCCTTAGTCTGTGTTACTCGATGGATTTGGATTCCATACTCATCAAGTTGTTCCAACAAAGCCTTCATTGGAGCTGGGCTCTGAATTCCTGGAACTTCAAAACGATACTGACCTCCATCCTCAAAACGTTTTTGAGATGATGGTAAATCATACAGATCACCTTTCGGCATTCCAATTTTTGCGAGATAGTCTCTCGTCTCTTCCATTGAATTCATATTTATACTAAATATTTTATATTTTTTACCAGATTATTCCCTTTGTCATCGGAAATTACAACCTTTGATATTGTTTCATCAATGTTTTTTATCAAGCAATCCCTGTCTGATGCTTTTAGCCATATTGCAGCAAGACATTGAGCCGTAGTTCCATCTTTTCCAATCTCATTGCCAATAATCTTATGAGACTGGTAACTAATTATGCCCTTTTCTGAATCCAATGGAGACAAGTCTATCTTACTTATGACTTTTCCTGGCTCTCCCATCAACTTTATCATCGCACACGACTCCTTGAAATAAGGATTTTCGTTCACTCCATTGTAATCTATCTTACCATTTACGGCATACTCTATTAGCAAATCAAGACTGTTAATGCCATTTTGGTCATTAACAATCATATAATGATGTCCTCCACTAGGACGATAGCACATCTCACAAAAATAAAAACTCTTGTCGTCTACAAAGGCCTGAAAACTAAGCATTCCGTGCTTAAATCCATTTACCTTCAGCATATTAATGACTTTTTCGTTAACCTCCTCTATATACCGTTTTGTATATATCGAAGGATAGACCAGATCTTTCGTGACGGACGAACCACTTTCTTCTGATTTATAAACATGTCTGTCTGATACCGAATTCAAATAAATCTCTCCATTATCAAGTTGATACGCAGAACCTATATTCTCACAATCAAGATATTTCTCACATATTACTTGTTTAGACGGAGAGAATGACAAGGCATAATTAAAGCTATTCTCCAATTGATTTTCATCATTACATTTGATGACACCCCTCGAACCGCTATTATCAGCAGGCTTAAACATCAATGGATAACCTATTTCTAAAGCTGCTTTTTTTGCATCTTCCAAATTCAACACTGTCGTCCCTGGAATAACCGGCACACCAGCATCCATACACATCTTCTTAAAAAGCACTTTATCCGTTGCTATATCAAATTGTTTCAAATCCCCATAACATGGAAGACCCGCTTTCCGACATATTTCATAATAATATTTAAGATATGAATCTGTATAGCCAGTCAACACACCATCAATCTTCTCATCCTTGATGCATTTTACTATCAAATCAATATCGGACAAACTTATATCGTAATATTTGTTTGCAATATGTTTAGCTGGAGCATTCTCATACTTATTATAGTCTGTAACTATCACAAACACACCCAATTTCTGAGCTTCTTTGACAATACCTGCAAGTAATGGACTACTTCCCAAAACCAATAATCTCTTGCCCTCTAAAGTTCTCATTATCTATCTTGTACTATCTTTATTATTCTATTCATATCTTCCTGATTATACCGTTGATCTATCGGTATACATACAGTATTCGATGTCAATTGATATTCTACATCAGCCTCCTTACACCATTCCAATACATTCGGCCAATATGTGGCAACAAATATCTGATTTTCTATGAGTTTTTTTCTCAAATCTCTCATACTTGTTCGATACGGATATACCATAGGACATTCGAATGTATCCATACCTGGAATTCTAAACTCATTTGTCGTTTCCATCGCATTATGAATAATTCTAAAATTATCATTGCGTCGTTTCTTTACATTATTAAAATCAATAGATTTTAGCATTGCACGCGTCAATAGGCTCATAGATGCCAAAGACGTTTGACTCAATTTAAGACTATTTTGTTTAAAATCCAAATATCCTTCAGAAGGCACTAAATCATGCCTTTTCAGTAAATGAGAACACCTATCGTACGACTCATCATAAGGCAAATCTGCTATACACTCCACGCCGTTTGTCACTGCTATTCCTCCATCAGGAACACCAACGAACTTACGCGGACTGAATATCTGCCAACATCCATCTATTGATGGAGCATACAACGCTTGAGCATCATCTATTATTAGTTTTTTCCCATATTTCTTTGACAACTCAAAGACATAGGCATCCATAACACCATAGTAATTTGTATAAATCAGGTATTCATCATCCCCTATTGGAATATCATCTGCGATCCTTAGGTTATCATCAACATGATAATACTGAAAAGGAACTTTCAATCGTTCTAATGGCTGTAAAACTGCATCACATGTATAGTAGGGAACATAAATCTTCTTCACCTTATTAATACAACGAAGAATATATTCCAATGCATTTCTACCACTATTCAAGAGAACTTCATCCTTGTGTGGCATATTGTCAATGTCACAGCTTAACTCTAACTCGAAATATCCTCCAATGGGTTTCATGTTACTATTCGACATTAACTGACAACCATTCATCTTGATTTTTCAAAGCATCAGAAAGTTCTTCTCTCGTATCAAATCTTAAAAAAAGTGTGCCAAGTGAATTATTCGCTCCTGAAAAAGGAACAATTTTGTCGCCTTTCTTCACTATGAGTCCAATATCGCGAACGAAAGACTTTTGAAATTCAACATTTATATCAACAGAATCAAGAGTCCCCTCTTTAGATGAGTGTAAAATATAATTACACCATACTCCATCATAACAAGGCGAAGTTATGTCATCCAACGGCACTCCCAAAGCCTTTTTGATTTCATTACGGATTAAACTTTGACCCGTAGCCATATCTTGAAGCTCCGCAATGCGATTTCCCCCGCCTCGCGGACTCACCTCCATAATGTAAGACTTCCCGTTAGAGCAAACCCGACTTTCAACATTGTAAATTCCCGATTTTACTTTCAACAGCGAAAATAGACGCTGTAACTGACCCGTCAAATCCTCTTGATACCTCTGTTCCATCGAGGATGGCCAAATCTCTATAGCTGGCGTATAAGGATTTGCAGCTTTGGGATCAAACAACTGATCTGAAAAGGCCGGATAAACCAGTTTCCCATCTACAGTAAAAACATCAGCACTAGACTGAGCTCCAACTTTATCAAGAAAATCTTCAATAACAAAATGCTTAGATAGAGACGCTTGCAAAGCTATTTCTATAGCTCGACCTAGATCATTTTTCTTTTCCACCTTCGTCACACCTTTACTACCTGCAGAATCCACAGGTTTCACTATGACAGGCCAATTGAAGTAATCAACATCATGCAAGGCATCTTCTACATTACTATATCCCTTTGCCTTAGGACAATTGAAACCATTTTCAGAAAGAAACGCACGGAATCGTGACTTGTCCTGTAATATGCAAGCTGCCTCATAACTGCATTGATAAGGCAACCCCATTTTTTCTGCAACATAAGCCGCTGAAACCACACCAGGATCAACTGCATGACTTAATATTCCATCAATCTTAAGTTCCTGTGCCTTTTTCAACACTGCTTCTTTATCTATAATACTGACATTGCAATACTCATCAGAATATTTATGAGCAATATTATCAGGCAAATAATCTGCCGTGATAACATATACCCCCATTCTATGCGCTTCTTTAATTACTGGCAAAAGATAACGCAATCCACCAAGCAACATCAATCTCTTGGGATTCATCTTTTACTTGATTATACAATTAACAATACGCTGTATATCATCTTCACTGAGTTCGTGATGCATTGGCAAGCAAATCACACTATTAGCCATTTTACGAGCATTTGGAAGATTTTCTGGTTTTGCTGAATCCAAACCTCTATATGTTGAGAATTCCGAAATCAACGGATAGAAATAACGTCTGCCATAGACATTGGCGGCTTTCATTTTTTCATACAACTCATCACGAGTCATACCATATTCCTCCGCCTCAACAAAAATCGGGAAATAACTATAATTATGCTTAACGCCTGGCATATCATCAAAGAATGTGATACCTTTCACATTACGCAGGATTTCACGATACTTAATTGCCACCTGATGACGTGCTTCTATGGCTGCATCCACTTGTCTCAAATTAAGGATTCCATACGCGGAGCGCATCTCATCCATTTTGCTATTGATTCCTGGAGCTATCACTTCCGTTTCACCATGGAAACCGAAATTTTTCAGATAATCAATACGTCTCTTCGTTTCCTCATCATGCATCACCATTGCGCCTCCCTCTATCGTATTATAGACCTTTGTGGCATGAAAACTCAACGTACTCATATCCCCCGCATTCAAAACACTCTCTCCATTCACCTCCACACCGAATGCATGCGCGGCATCATATATCACCTTCAATCCATATTTATCAGCTATCTCCTTAATTCTTTTTGTGTTACAAGGCTTTCCATACACATGAACGGGCATAATAGCTGTTGTCCTCGGCGTAATAGCCGATTCTATTTTATCAGGATCTATATTTCCCGTGGATAAATCAATATCAACAAAGACCGGTTTTATACCATTCCACCAAAGAGCATGTGTCGTCGCCACGAAGCTATATGGTGTGGTAATCACCTCTCCTGTAATATGTAAAGCTTGTAAAACAGTGATTAATGGTAACGTACCATTAGTGAAAAGACTTACATATGGCACCTTCAAATAAGCAGCCAACTCTTTCTCCAATTGCTTATGAAAAGACCCATTATTAGTAATCCATTTGCTTTCCCAAATCTGTTTCAACATCTCATGAAACTCATCCAATTTAGGAAGCAACGGAGATGTAACTGTTATTAACTTATTATCACTCATTTCTTTCTAATCAAAGCCTTAACGTCTTGTAATTCTTGAAACTTAAATATTGTACTCCCTACTAAATATATCAATAGCCCAGCGCCACCACCAACAATCAAAGTGAGATATTGATTTTCTATTAGGTAAGTCAATAATAATACTGCAATAAACATCACACCACTTAACAACAATGTTGGGAATAAATCACTCATTTGTTTCACAAAGCCAACATTTATCAATTTGCCTGTATAATAGGTGTTTATCACCAAACATATAATCGAACTTCCGATTTTTGCATAACACATCGCAACCAATCCGAATGGAGCAGATGCCACTAAAACAGAAATCCCCAAGATTTTCTTAATAATCTCCAACTTTAAAAACAAATCAGAGCGACCCTTTACCTGTAGCAAATTTAGATTTATTGCATGTATCGGATACCACATCAACGAAAAACAAATAATCTGCAAAAGTTCCGAACAAAATCTCCACTTTTCTCCAATCAAGACGTCTATCATCGGGAAGGATAATGCAGAAAGCAACATCATCAAAGGGAAAACAACAAAAGCAGACATTTTTAAAAATTTCCTGTATATTTCTCTCAATCTATCATCCTCACTCTGAATACCACACAACACAGGATATGTCACACGTTGCATAATGGTCGTTAAATTAGACGAAGGAAACTGAGCAAAATGACTTGCTCTATTATAATTTCCCAAACTATCAGCAGAAAACAATTTACCTATTACAATAGGATATATTTGTCCATACGTAGTATTTAACAATCCAGAAAGCATCAACTTACTTCCAAACGAGAATAATTCATGAAACGATTCCCACGAAAAAACAACCAATGGTCTCCATTTCGACAATATCCATAAAACAAGATTAGTGATAACTGCAGATACTACTTGTTGCACGACCAATGCCCACACTCCATAACCAGACAAGGCCATATATATTCCGATGCATCCCGATACGGCCGAAGCTAATAACGTGGATACTGTTAGCGATTTGAAATCCAATTTTGTAATAAACTCAGCTCTCTGTACCACTCCGAATGAATTAACAATACAGACCAAACAAATCATCCGAATCACCCATGTTAAAATCGGCATTTCATAAAAATCCGACACATACGGTGCCATTACAAAAATAACTCCATATAGTACTATACTTACAATGATGTTAAAATAGAAAACCGTAGATTTATCTACGTCTGTTCGATTTTGTTTCCTTATCAAGGCTTGTGAAAAACCACTATCTACCAAAGATCCTGTTATAGCAATAAAAATAGCAGCCATACCGACCAAACCATAATCATCTGGTGTCAGCAATCGTGCCATCACAAGCATCACCAAGAACTGTATTCCTTGAACCGAAAAACGTTCAAGTGCACTCCACAACAGCCCCTTCGAGGTCTTATCCTTTAAGCTTTCGGACATTTAACTTCTACAATATAGCTCAAATTAAATCATCAACAAACGCAGAACCATATTAGTCCCTTCTAAACAAATCCCTCGTATATACCTTCTCCTCCACATCATCCAAACATGCGTCATAGCGATTGGCTATGATGGCTTGCGATTGGGCTTTGAACTTCGACAAATCATTCACCACCAAACTACCAAAGAAGGTTGAACCATTCTCCAATGTTGGTTCGTAAATAATAACATTCGCACCCTTCGCCTTCACTCGCTTCATCACTCCCTGAATGGAACTTTGACGGAAATTATCCGAATTCGACTTCATCGTCAATCGATAGACACCAACAACACACGAATGTTCTGCAGACGGACTGAAAGCACCATTATTACTATAATAACCTGCCATATCCAACACTCTGTCTGCAATGAAGTCCTTACGCGTCCGGTTACTCTCTACTATGGCCTCAATAAGATTCTCCGGCACATCCTGATAATTAGCCAACAACTGCTTAGTGTCTTTCGGCAAGCAGTAACCGCCATATCCAAACGACGGATTATTATAATGTGAACCAATGCGAGGATCCAAACATACTCCATCTATGATGGCTTGTGTATCCAATCCTTTCACCTCAGCATAGGTGTCCAATTCATTGAAAAAACTAACACGCAACGCCAAATAGGTATTGGCGAAGAGCTTTACAGCCTCCGCCTCCTTCATTCCCATAAACAACGTGTCAATATTCTCCTTTAATGCACCTTCTTGCAACAACTGCGCAAAAATACGTGCATAACTTTCCGCATTTGGATTGCCAATCCTTCTGATAGCCTCATTTTCTTCCGCAAAATCATCTGTATCAATCATCTTAGGATATCCTACAATGATTCGAGAAGGATATAAATTATCATATAATGCTTTACTTTCTCTCAAGAACTCAGGAGAAAATAACAAATTAAATTTCTTGCCCTTTAATTCGGCTGTTTCTGCAAATTTCTTTGCATATTTCACATACAGATTACGTGTATATCCAACTGGAATAGTTGACTTGATTACCATCACCGCATCAGGATTCACACTCAATACTAAATCAATCACCTCCTCCACATGACTCGTGTCAAAATAATTTTTTATCGGGTCATAATTAGTTGGAGCGGCAATAACGACGAAATCCGCATCCTTATAGGCCGCGGTTCCATCCAATGTCGCTCTTAGATTGAGTTGTTTTTCCCTTAAATACTTCTCTATATATTCATCTTGAATTGGAGATTGTTTTTGGTTAATCATTTCCACCTTTTCAGGAACCACGTCAACAGCAATTACATTATGTTTTTGAGCCAACAATGTCGCAATGCTCAACCCGACATACCCCGTTCCTGCAACCGCAATCTTCAAATTTTCGAATTCACGCATGGTATGAATAATTATTCATTAATATTCCATTCTTTCTCTTTGTACTTTTGTGTTGTTTTATTTACCTTTATACATTTCTTCGTAGTATTTCTCATACTCTCCACTGGTGATGTTATCCATCCAGTCCTGATTTTCCAAATACCACTTCACTGTCTTTTCAATACCTTCCTCAAACTGCAAACTAGGTTCCCAACCCAATTCTTTCTGCAGTTTTGTCGAATCAATCGCGTATCGTGCATCATGTCCTAATCGATCTGTCACATATGTGATCAGATTCATATCTTCTCCCTCTTTTCTGCCCAACAAGCGGTCAACCGTATTGATAACCACCTTGATGATGTCTATGTTTTTCCACTCGTTGAAACCACCAATGTTGTATGTTTCTGCTATCTTTCCTTTATGGAAAATCACATCAATCGCACGTGCATGGTCTTCCACAAACAACCAATCCCTCACGTTCTCACCCTTTCCATATACAGGAAGTGGTTTTTTATGACGTATATTATTGATAAACAATGGAATCAGTTTCTCAGGGAATTGATAAGGTCCGTAATTATTGGAACAGTTCGTCACAATAGTCGGCATGCCATACGTATCATGAAATGCACGAACGAAATGGTCAGAACTTGCCTTACTAGCCGAATACGGAGAATGTGGATTGTATTTCGTAGTTTCATAAAAGAAATCTTCACCATATGCCAAATGATGCTCGCTACTTGATGCCGTCGTTGAGAAAGGAGGCTCAATGCCTTCTGGATGCGTCATCGACAAGGCTCCATACACTTCATCCGTTGAGATATGATAGAACCGTTTTCCTTCATACTTCTCTGGCAATGATTCCCAATATAGCTTAGCTGCTTGTAATAAAGACAATGTTCCCATCACATTTGTGCGAGCAAACGTAAACGGATCCTTGATACTGCGATCCACATGACTTTCAGCTGCCAAGTGAATGATACCATCAATCTGTTCATCTTGCATCAACTGATAAAATGCATCAAAATCGCAAATGTCCATTTTGACAAACTTGTAATTTGGTTTATTCTCAACATCCTTCAAATTAGCCAAATTACCAGCATATGTCAACTTATCCAAATTAATGATTTTATAATCTGGATATTTATTCACGAACAATCGAACCACATGCGATCCTATAAATCCTGCACCACCTGTGATGATAATATTTCTTTTGAAACTCATATTCAACAAGTTACTATATTAAACCGTTTATTTTCTCCAAACAATCCATAGAGGTGGGCACAGAACACGAGATAATCGTATTCAACCGTACAATTACTTTGTCCTTCCCATTTATTTTCACCAATTCACCTGTAATCCCTTTGAAACATCCTTGTGTGATGATTACCTTGTCGCCACGCATAAATGTTGCATCAGGCTCAACCTCAAACTGATTGTCAGATATCTTCAAAAATCGCATAAACTCCTTCATCTGACGATCCGGAATTACTAACAATTGATTTCTCTGAAGACTTGTGACATCACGTAGAAAGGAGAACTGAATACCTTGCACATTATGCAAATCAATGGCTACATTCTTCTCTGCTTTCAGAAAAACAGTATTAGGGATCAGAACTGACTCGACCTTTTTCTTTCGATCATGCCAGTCTCTCACCTCTATCCGCGTTGGTAAAAATGTCTCTACTCCAAATCTGTTAATTTGCTGTTGCACAACCCTTTCCTGCTTCGCTCGGGTTTTGACTACATACCATTTCTCCTCTTTGTCTTCTGCCATATAATAGTCCATTTTTGGGAACGCTTCGCGGTTGATAGTAACATTACTACCAATCGCAACGCAAAGCAAAAACAGGGGAAAAAAGTTCTGACAAAGATACATATTTATATCACCACAGCAAAAGAAAACCTACAAAAAAATTCCCCCATCAATCATACATGTTGAACATCAACCATTTATAAAAAAAGTCCTTTTCATCGACAATTTTTTTCACTAAACAATAAACAAATAACTTTTCCTTTCCTTTTTATATTATTAACTTTAAATTTAGTAATTTTGCAAAATGAGTTCTCAAAATAAACGAAATAATTCAAAATAAATTACCTTCTTATGAAACACGAACTAAGAAGTTCAGTCTGCACAAATGGCAGAAGAATGGCTGGTGCCAGAGCTCTATGGCGCGCTAATGGAATGAAAGAAGATCAAATAGGGAAACCCATTATTGCTATCGCCAATTCTTTCACTCAATTTGTTCCTGGGCATGTACATCTTCATGAAATCGGTCAGAAAGTAAAAAATGAAATAGAAAAACTAGGCTGTTTTGCGGCTGAGTTTAACACGATTGCTATCGATGACGGTATTGCCATGGGACACGACGGAATGCTCTATTCACTACCCTCAAGAGACCTCATTGCCGATAGTGTAGAATACATGGTCAATGCCCACAAAGCGGATGCATTGGTGTGTATTAGCAACTGTGATAAAATAACTCCTGGTATGCTACTTGCTACCATGCGATTAAATATACCTACGATCTTTGTATCTGGAGGACCGATGGAAGCTGGCGTATGGAACGATCAACATTTAGACTTGATTGATGCCATGGTTAAAGCTGCCGACAACTCCATATCTGACAAAGACCTACATGAGATTGAACACTCTTCGTGCCCTACCTGCGGCTCTTGTTCCGGAATGTTCACGGCCAACTCCATGAACTGTCTGAACGAAGCCATCGGATTTGCTTTGCCTGGAAACGGCAGCATCGTATCCACTCATAAAAACAGAGAGAACTTGTTCGTAGAGGCAGCAAAAATTATCGTAGAAAACACTTACAAGTATTATCAGGATGGGGACGAAAGTGTATTACCTCTCTCCATCGCCACAAGAGAGGCCTTTTTAAATGCTATGACTCTCGATATTGCTATGGGAGGTTCTACCAACACCGTGCTTCACCTTTTAGCCGTAGCTCATGAAGCTGGCGTTAATTTCCACATGGAGGACATTGATCAGTTATCAAGAAAAACTCCTTGCTTGTGCAAAGTAGCTCCTAACACACAAAAATACCACATTGAAGATGTTAACCGTGCTGGTGGTGTGATTTCAATCATGTCCGAACTTGCAAAAGGCGGACTGATCAACACAAATGTAAAACGTGTGGACGGACTCACATTAGGTGAGGCGATCGACCAATATGGTATCACTTCTCCATCTGTAACAACTAAAGCAATTAATAAATATAAGAGTGCTCCTGCTCATAAATTTAATCTTGTATTAGGCTCTCAAGAGTCATATTACGATACTTTAGACACCGACCGTGCCAATGGTTGCATCCGCGACCTAGATCATGCCTATACCAAAGATGGTGGATTAGGCGTTCTCAAAGGAAATATTGCCATAGACGGTTGTGTAATCAAGACTGCAGGTGTGGATGAAAGCATTTGGAAATTCAGCGGACCCGCAAAAGTTTTCCAATCTCAAGAAGATGCTTGCAATGGAATACTCGGAGGGAAAGTAGTCTCCGGAGATGTAGTGGTCATTACTCACGAAGGCCCGAAGGGTGGTCCAGGTATGCAAGAAATGCTCTACCCTACTTCTTATATTAAATCCATGCACCTAGGCAAAGAGTGCGCACTGATAACTGACGGACGTTTCTCTGGAGGAACATCTGGACTATCCATCGGTCATATCTCTCCAGAGGCTGCATCTGGAGGCAATATAGGACTGGTACGTGATGGTGACATTATTGATATAGATATTCCTAATCGCAGTATCAATGTACGCTTAAGCGAAGAAGAGTTGAGGCAAAGAAGAAAGCAAGAGATTGCAAAAGGTAAAGATGCCTGGAAGCCACAACGTGACAGGGTTGTTTCCAAAGCATTGAAAGCATATGCTACAACAGTAGCCTCCGCAGATAAAGGAGGTATCAGAATTATAGAATAAAGAAACAGAATCATGAATATGTCTGACCCGATCAAAGGATCATATATTTTAATGGAATCCCTTCTAAAAGAAGGTGTTGATACCATATTCGGATACCCCGGTGGAAGTATCATCCCCGTATTCGATGCATTGTACGACTACATGGACAAATTCAACTACCTACTCATGCGACATGAGCAAGGTGCCGTTCATGCAGCCGAAGGTTACGCAAGAGTTTCAGGGAAACCTGGAATATGCATTGTCACATCAGGTCCAGGTGCAACCAATACCATCACAGGCATTGGTGACGCCATGATGGATAGTACTCCCATCATTGTCATCACAGGTCAGGTCGGTGCTGCCTCATTAGGTACCGATGCTTTTCAAGAAATTGACATGGTAGGTATCACTCAACCTATCACAAAATGGGCCTGCCAGATACGAAGTGCGGATGAGATTGCCGATGCTGTAGCAAAGGCCTTCTACATATCAACCACAGGACGTCCAGGTCCTGTCGTGCTTGATTTCACCAAAAATGCACAAACAGAATTAGCAACATTTCAATATAAGCAATGTACCTACTACAGAGGTTACATACCAGCTCCTCATGTCAACAATGAACAAATCAAGGAAGCTGCTTCCCTGATTAATCAAGCGCAAAAGCCGTTTGCCATCATCGGACAAGGAGTTGTGCTTTCCAATGCGGAAAAAGAATTGATGCAATTCTTAGAGAAGGCTGATATTCCAGCCGCCTCCACGTTACTCGGGTTATCAGCGATCCCGACAGACTTCAAACTAAACAAAGGATTTGTCGGCATGCACGGGAATATTGCCCCTAACATGAAAACCAATGAATGTGACGTGCTTATTGCAATCGGCATGAGGTTCGACGACCGTGTGACTGGTAATCCCAACACTTATGCCAAACAAGCTAAAATCATCCATATTGATATCGACCCAGCGGAAATCGACAAGAATGTCAGAACGACCACCAAAGTACTGGGTGATGCCAAAGAAGCCCTCTCTGCACTTATCCAAGCTATTGAGCCGGCTCACCATGATGCATGGATTCAATCGTTTGATGCATACGAGCAAAAAGAGCAGAAGACTGTCATTGAGAAAGAGTTATACCACGAAGGTGAACACATCACAATGAGCGAGATTGTTCGAAAAGTATCAGATGCCACGCAACAAGAGGCTATTCTTGTCACTGACGTGGGACAAAACCAGATGGCCTCTGCTCGATATTTCCAATATAAGCATACAAGAAGCATTGTAACCTCCGGTGGATTAGGCACTATGGGATTCGGTATTCCTGCTGCTATTGGTGCAAAAGTAGGTGCCCCTCAACGTACAGTATGTCTTTTTGTGGGAGACGGTGGATTCCAAATGACAATTGAAGAACTTGGCACCATCATGCAGAGTAAGATCGGAGTGAAGATGATATTGCTGAACAATAATTATCTTGGAATGGTGAGACAATGGCAAGAGTTGTTCTTTCATAAGAGATACTCCTCTACCCAAATGATCAATCCAGACTTCAACCAAATCGCAGAGGCTTATCACATCGCCAATCGAAAAGTTTCCAACAGAAAGGAAATGGACGAGGCGATACAAGATATGTTAAAAGATGACCAAGCCTATCTCCTCGTTGTAGAGGTAGAAGAAAACGGACTCATCTATCCTATGATCCCTGCTGGAGAAACTGTTACCAACATTTTAACACCTCAGTCATGATGGAGAATAAAAAACTACTATATACAGTAACAATCTTTTCTGAGAATCACGTAGGATTATTGAATCAAATCAGTAATATCTTTACGCGAAGAGGATTAAACATTGAAACGCTATCCGTTTCACCCTCTGCCATAGAAGGCATTCATAAATTCACTGTGACAACCTATGCAGACAGAGACCTCATAGAGAAAGTAGTGAAACAGATAGACAAGCGAGTGGATATTATTAAATCATTCTTCAACACAGACGAGGAATTGGTATATCAGGAGATTGCTCTATACAAAGTGGCTACCGATCAATTCCTTGCTTTGGGTTCAATTGAAGATCTGATACGTAAATATAATATACGTATTCTTGAGATGACCACAAATTGTGTCGTTCTCGAGAAAACAGGTCACTACGATGAAACACAAGGACTTTTCAAAGAACTGAGCGAGAAACTGACCATCCTTCAATTCATCCGTTCGGGACGAATTGCTATCAATAAATCAAAGATTGAACGATTATCAGATATGCTGGCCAAGTTAAAGGAAGAGAATCTGCAATAAAGAGAGGAGAAGCATGGAAATTGTCGGAACGCATACCGTAAACATCCACCCTTTTGAAGTGGATTTCACAGATAGCATCACCCTTCCTCTTGTCGTCAACCATCTGCTGAACGCAGCTGGTTGTCATGCTAATGAAAGAGGATTCGGCATTCAAAAGTTAAACAAACAAAACCACACTTGGGTACTCTCACGACTTGCTTTAGAACTGAATGAACGTCCTAAATGTGGAGACACACTTCGAATCTACACCTGGATTGAGTCCATCATGAGAAGTTTTACTCAACGTAACTTCCGTTTTGAAACAGGTGATGGGAACATAATAGGATATGCCAGAAGCATCTGGGCAATGATTGACACAGAGACCCGTCATCCCGTCAGCCTTACCGGACAAGGCATTGAAAATTATCTACATCAAATGGATTGTCCGATAGAACGACCAGGCAAGATACCTGTTCCCGAACAGACTTCTCTGTCATCATTCGTTGTTGCCTACAGCGATCTGGACATTAATAAACACATGAACAGTGCTAAATATGTGGAGCATGTCATTGACACTCTGCCCATCGAAGTAATGGAAAAGACATCTCCATTCCGATTTGAAATTGAGTATATCGAAGAGTGTTTTTGGCACGAAGAGATTGCAATAGAAAAAGCTGAAATATCAGAATCAGAATATAGTATAACATTAAAGAAAAGCGACGGAAGCATAGCTTGCAAGAGTCGTTTGCTATTTAAGTAAGACATTAAAAATATCTGTCCATTTCAGTATAAGATTTTTTACTAAGGGCAAAAAAAAACCAGACTTGAAAGTCTGGTTTTTTTGGTATATTATATTAAGAATTAGCAGTTCTCTGCGAAATACTTAATTGTTCTAACCATTTGAGAAGTATAAGAGTTCTCGTTATCATACCAAGAAACAACTTGTACTTGATAAGTATCGTCGTCGATCTTAGAAACCATTGTTTGAGTAGCATCGAACAATGAACCGAACTTCATACCGATGATATCAGAAGAAACGATTTCATCTTCAGTATATCCGTAAGACTCAGTTTGAGCAGCCTTCATAGCAGCGTTGATACCTTCTTTAGTGATATCTTTACCCTTAACAACAGCGATCAAGATAGTAGTTGAACCTGTAGGAGTAGGGATACGTTGAGCAGAACCGATCAACTTACCGTTCAATTCAGGGATAACCAAACCGATTGCTTTAGCAGCACCAGTTGAGTTAGGAACGATGTTTTGTGCACCTGCACGAGAACGACGAAGATCACCCTTACGTTGAGGACCATCCAAAATCATTTGGTCACCAGTGTAAGCGTGGATAGTTGACATGATACCTGATTGAATTGGAGCATACTTGTTCAAAGCTGCAGCCATAGGAGCCAAGCAGTTAGTTGTACAAGAAGCAGCAGAGATGATGTTATCGTTCTTAGTTAATGTCTTGTGGTTAACGTTGAATACGATAGTAGGAAGGTCGTTTCCTGCAGGAGCAGAGATAACAACTTTCTTTGCACCAGCGTTGATATGAGCTTGTGCTTTATCTTTTGAAGTATAGAAACCAGTACACTCCAAAACTACATCTACATTGTACTTCTTCCAAGGGCAGTTGTTTGCATCAGCCTCCTTAGAGATCTTGATTTCTTTTCCGTCAACGATGATAGAATCGTCTGTAAAATCTACAGTGTGTTTTCCTTCACCGAATTTACCTGCGAAACCACCTTGTGCAGTGTCATATTTCAAAAGGTGAGCCAACATCTTAGGGCTAGTCAAGTCGTTGATTGCAACTACTTCATAACCATCTGCCTCAAACATTTGACGGAATGCAAGACGTCCAATACGTCCGAAACCATTAATAGCAACTTTTACCATTTTTAATTTTAATTTATGTTAAACAAAATAATTTATATCAAACCACACAACACAGTTATTAGCCAACCTCTTAGAAGCATCCACACCCTGACTTGCATGAAATAACAAATAGAGTCAATGCAACAAGAATGGCAACCCACTTGATGTACTTGTAAATACTATGCATTTTGTTGTAATTCAATCACTTCAGTATGCAAATTTCCATATCCTGGACATAGTTGTTGTTTGCAAGCACTCATCGCCAATAGCAACAAAGCTGCAGCAATAATCATTTTAACTGTTTTCATGTTATCTCGTTTTATAATTATCTTTTACTACGCAAATTTACTTTTTTTTTCTATTTATAGTTCATTTTTTGGAACTTTTTATCATCATAATCGATTTTTTTCTTTCATCCTTCTAAATAACAGATAGGAAGAACGAATTATCATCACTATAATCAGAGGCAAGAAGGCTATATGAAACTCTTGCCACACCCAAGTCCATCCTATCAATGCCAGACCGCACAGCACCAAATTGAACCACAAATATGGTCGAAGTATCTTTTTTGCAATAGGCACATAGCAAAATATCGGCATCAACAACTGCAACGGATTACACCATAACAGATTAAAGTTGGGATTCGTACAAGGATGTGTTGATATAAATGCCAAAAAGAATATCAATAGACCAAACACACCATATAATGGATATACAATTGCATCCACAAGATAGGATTCACTCTTTTTCTTGTATTGGATAATCGTACACACAATCATCAACAATAAAAACACACAGAAAAGAAAGACCGGATGCAGAAAGATAGAGGGCGTTTTAATTTCCTCATCTTCAGGCGAATTCACCACGCTCTTACTCTTTACTAAAGGTACATATGTCCCTTCTGAATTCAATCTTTTTGTCCCTTCATACGATACCATCATATAATATGGCAAAAACATCAAATCATAATCCTTCACCACCTCATCCGTTTCTCTACCCAAGCAAAAATCAATACCCACCATGAGCCAAGGATTATTGACAGTAAGCTGATGTATCTTATCGCGATATGAATCTTGATTATTCAACGCAGGATATTGGAATGGACCTAATACCTTCTCTATCAAATCCCTTGGACGCGTTGCGCAATTATCATAGAAGAAATTATAACGATAAAACTTGTTTTCGTCTTTTGCATTTTCCTCCAATTTTGCTTTGATTATCATCGCCTCCTCCTCTGTGATATCCAACACCTGCTCGTACATATAGACATTTTTATATACGGCCTCTAATATTGCATATCCAGTGGATTCTTTTTCCACCCAATAATCGGTTTCTCCTTTTACAAACTTGTAAATAAAATCCTTCTTAAATTCAAAAACACCATAATTATACACCACATCGGAGGCTTCCGTCTTTACACGAATGGCTGTATGTCCCCACAACGTGAAAACTGCACGTTCCGACGGCATACTCGTAAGCAAACTTATCTGTGTCGCCGATATTGACCCACAAAATCCGATGCTATATAACAGAAAAAAAAGGAACCTAATGATTCCCCTATATTTTTTCAATCCGTTCAACATATATTATTTTATAACGATTCGTTGAAGTTCATTCTCAACACGAACTATATAGAATCCTTTCTTTAAATTCAATGCTATTTTTTCTGATGATGAATTCAATCTAACCGACAACACATTCTCCCCCAACATGTTTTTCACCACCAATATCGTCCCCTCTGTTACATTTGACACGTACAGATAATTCTCATATACGGCAATCTTAATTTTATTCTGATTTACATACGAGTCTTGCACACCTCGATCCCCTTCACCGACATTTGCTGTCTGCGAATATCCCAATGTTGAATACATAAGAGAAATGAGTAATATATATAATGCGTGCTTCATCGTTCAAAAACCTTTACATCGTACAAATATATATATTATATTTTCAACGAAACAACATTTTAAAAATTTTTTTCCTCTTCCTCACAATATTTGTGATTTTTTTAGTTATATTAAATATTCTTCTCGAATGATTTAATCAACTGTTTCCACTCGTCGGAAATCAAAACTGAGGTGTTGGTTTTTACATCAAAACCACACATCACACAGTGACATATAGATTTTACCTGTTTCGATTTTTCATCGTACAACACTTGCAATAGCTTCAAACTCTTTCTGCCAATAGAATACACTTTCGTCTTGACAACAATTTCATCACCCATAAAGATCGGACAACAGAAATCTACATTTAAGTTGACTATCACCAATTCCGAATCATGCCAATCAATCTGTTTTTGCTTCAATGTCTGGAAATATTTCACCTTCCCATAATCGAAATAGTTCAATTGAATTCCATTATTGACATGTCCCAACACATCAACATCATTAAAACGTATCTGAATGGGTTCCTGATGATTGAACTTTACCTCTTCTATATTATCTATTGTATATTCCATTCTTCTTGTTTCTTAATAAATACGAATCTCCTCAATTACTTCACACCCAACCTCCTGATGCAGTTTCTGTTTTATATCTTCTATCTGCATCATCAAGTCTGATTTGACGGCTGGCAACGTAATCTTGACATATAAAATCTTATTCTTCACGTAAATCTTCTCTGTATAGGCACCGACAGTCTCCCCTACAACCTTCCCCCATGATGCGACCAATCGAGTCTCGTTCAGTTTCTGAGAAAATCGTTCTTCCTTCAGCAACTCCCGCAACACGCTTCCGATTGATTTCACTTCCTGCCGTTCCATGTGCGACTATTTAGATTCCTTTAATTCCACAACACCTGATTTCACACCATATATATGGAAATCACAATCTATGTTTTTCAACAATGAAGAGAGATGTTCCCTATTGGTGTCTGAGATGAAGACCTGTCCAAAACGATTGTCCTTCATCAACTGAACAATCTGATTAACACGAAGGGCATCTAACTTGTCAAATATATCATCAAACAGCAATATCGGCTTCTCATTTTTCAGTCTCGTTAGAAAATCAAACTGCGCTAATTTCAGGGCTATCAGATAAGTCTTGTTTTGTCCCTGCGAACCGACTTTGCGGATAGGCAGATCATTCATTGTCATGTCCAAGTCATCCTTATGAATTCCCTTGGTCGTATATCCTACGATGAAATCCTTCTCTCTGCTTCCCTGCATCAATGACATCAACGAATCCGTTTCCTGCATCTGAGAACGATAAAACAGTTTCACCGACTCTTTCCCCATCGAAACAGTCTGATGGAATTCCTGGAAATGATGCATGAATTCAGAGATGAAACGAGTCCTTTGCTCATATATATATGTTCCATACAGCGACATCTGCTCCTCCACCGTATCATACAGCAGTGAATCCCGCACTTCATTCCGAATCATTGCATTTCGTTGCGTCAACAATGTTTTATATGCCAGCAAATAAGAAAGGTATTTTTTATCGTATTGTGCAATAAAGCCATCGATGAATTTCCGACGTTCTTCGCTACCACCAAGAATCAGCTCTTCATCGGCAGGAGAGACCAACACCAAAGGCAAAAGGCCAATATGATCCGATAGCTTATCATACTCCTTTTTATCTCTCTTAAATTGTTTCTTCTGTCTTCTCTTTATTCCGCAATAAATATCTGTTGTCTGATTTCCAAGCATATACGTGCCATTAATCATGAAGAAATCTTTATCATACATGATATTCTGACTATCAACAGAGACTGAATGACTTTTACAAAAAGAGAGATAATATACCGCATC
Organism: Paludibacteraceae bacterium; assembly: GCA_045113275.1. Taxonomy (GTDB): domain Bacteria; phylum Bacteroidota; class Bacteroidia; order Bacteroidales; family Paludibacteraceae; genus UBA1181. The sequence continues at coordinate 16,233 of JBGUIU010000323.1, read as the reverse complement.
AAGCAGATTTGTTTTCCCCTCTCCATTATCACCTATAAAACAGTTAATTTTAGGAGAAAGAGTCAAATCGACTTCCTCTAAATTTTTGTAATTTAAAACACGTAATCTCTCTAAATACATCGCCTATATAACAAAAGGCAAAAAGGATATGTCCTACCCTTTCTGCCTTTTTTCCGTTCTTATTATTTATTCAAATATGCTATTACATTATTTTCTATACGACGATTCAAAGAAGACAAATCCTCTGATTTCTGGAATTTCTCTCCTACGATATTCTCGTATAGTTCAATATAACGGTCTGAAATAGACTTCACGATCTCATCCGTCATCTCAGGAACTGTCTGTCCTGCCTTACCTTGGAATCCATTATCCATCAACCATTCACGAACGAACTCCTTAGACAACTGCTTCTGAGCCTCTCCCTTTTCAAAACGCTCTTGATAACCTTCTGAATAGAAATAACGAGAAGAGTCTGGCGTATGAATCTCATCCATCAAATAGATTGTGCCATTAGCTTTTCCGAACTCATATTTTGTATCTACCAAAATCAAACCACGTTTTGCAGCGATTTCAGTTCCTCTTTGGAATAAAGCCAATGTATATTTCTCCAACAATTCATAATCTTCCTTTGAGACAAGACCCTGTTTCAAGATCTCTTCTTTTGAGATATCCTCGTCATGCTTACCAATCTCAGCCTTTGTTGTAGGAGTAATAATAGGTGAAGGGAATTTTTGATTCTCTTTCATTCCATCAGGAATCTTAACACCACAAATTTCTCTCACACCGCTCTTATAGGCTCTCCAAGCACTTCCACAAAGATAACCTCTAACAATCATCTCCACAGGGAAGCCTTCACAACGAATACCTACTGTCACCATTGGATCTGGCGTAGCTAGTTTCCAATTCGGACAGATATCCTTTGTATCATCCAAAAACTTAGCTGCAATCTGATTCAACATTTGTCCCTTGAATGGTATTCCCTTTGGAAGGATGACATCGAATGCTGAAATTCTATCAGTTGCCACCATAACTAGCTTATCATCGCCAACACTATATACATCACGTACTTTACCATGATATACTCCTTTCTGATTAGGAAAGTTGAAATCTGTTTTAGTTAATGCATTCTCCATTGTTATATTTATTTTAATATTTTTACTTCTTCTGTCAATTCCTTTGCTTCTTTTCTCTTCTCTTTCCGCACTTCATCAGCCTTCTCATAAGCCTCAACAATTCGCTGAACCAACTGATGTCGTACGATATCTCTCACATCAAATTCAATCTTTGCGACACCTTCCACATTCTTTAAGATATCCAAGGCATCTATCAAGCCCGATTTCTGATGGGCGGGCAGATCTATCTGCGACATATCGCCCGTAACAATAATCTTACTGTTCATTCCCATACGAGTCAGGAACATTTTTATCTGTTGCGTCGTCGTATTTTGCGCTTCATCCAATATTATGAATGCATCATTCAATGTCCGTCCTCTCATAAAAGCCAACGGTGCAATCTGAATAGTGCCATTCTCCATCAAATCCTTCAACTTAGCTCCATGGATCATATCCTGTAATGCATCGTACAACGGTTGCAAATAGGGATCTATCTTCTCTTTCATATCACCTGGCAAGAAACCTAATTTCTCTCCAGCCTCCACTGCCGGACGACTCAAGATGATTTTACGAACCTCTTTGTTCTTCAAGGCCTTGACAGCCAAGGCAATCGCTGTATATGTCTTTCCTGATCCTGCAGGACCAACCGCAAATATCAAATCCTGTTTTTCAAATAACTGAACTAACTTTTTCTGATTGGGTGTCCTCGCAACAATCGGCTTGCCATTTACACCATATATGATTAAATCCTTTTCACTCTTAGTATCTACGACTCCTCCCTTAACATAATCAATAAGTGTCGCTTCATCCAACGAATTATATTGAGCACAATGACGTTCTATTTTATTAAACACTTCTTCGAACGCTTTCACCTCCTGCTCATCACCTTTACACTTCACCGCATTCCCTCTTGCCACAATACGCAATTTCGGAAATAAATTCCTCAACGTCACGATATTACTATTATTCACACCGTATAAAACAACGGGATCAGCATTCTCAATAAAAAGTATCTCCTCTATCATTCAAGAATATTTTTATATTCAATGTATTATGGTGGTGCAAAGATAGACATTCGTATTCTCTTTTTTTGAAACTTTCACAAGAAATTATCAACAGAAAACTATAAAATAAGTTCCCATTCATAAATTATTCTTAATTTTGCACCCGTTTAATACAAAAGAGAAAAAGAATGGCAACAAAACCATCAATTCCAAAAGGAACACGAGATTTCGCACCCATAGAGATGGTGCGTCGCAATTACATATTCAATACGATCAAAGAGGTCTTCAGACTCTACGGTTTTCAACAGATTGAAACCCCTGCAATGGAAAACTTATCCACACTCATGGGGAAATATGGTGATGAGGGGGACAAACTTCTATTTAAGATCCTAAACTCTGGTGATTATCTGGCAAATACGGATCAGGCAGATTTGGAATCTCGCAACTCAATAAAGCTTATCAACAAGATTTCGGAAAAAGGATTACGTTATGACCTAACTGTTCCTTTCGCCCGCTTCGTTGTGATGAACAGAGATAAAATATCATTCCCTTTCAAACGCTATCAGATTCAACCTGTATGGAGAGCCGACAAACCTCAAAAAGGTCGCTATCGTGAATTCTACCAGTGTGATGTTGACGTAGTGGGAAGCGACTCCCTTCTCAATGAAGTGGAGCTTATCCAGATTGTGGACGAAGTTTTCCGCAGATTGAAGGTAAATGTCTGCATCAAAATCAATAACAGAAAAATATTATCAGGTATAGCTGAAGTGATTGGCGAGGCTGATAAAATCGTGGACATCACCGTTGCCATCGACAAATTGGATAAAATCGGACTGGACAATGTCAATGCCGAACTAGCATCCAAAGGGATCAGTGCCGAAGCTATCAACAAACTTCAGCCTATCATCCTCCTACAAGGCAACAACAAGGAGAAGCTAAATACCATCCGCGAATTCCTATCTTCTTCTGAGACGGGCCTAAAAGGTATTGAAGAGATTTCTTCCATCCTTTCTTATATTGAAGCTTTAAATGTTCAGACAAAAGTGGAGCTCGACCTAACCTTGGCTCGTGGCCTCAACTACTATACTGGTGCCATCTTCGAGGTAAAAGCATTAGACGTTCAAATAGGAAGTATCACCGGTGGTGGTCGCTACGACAACCTGACAGGTGTGTTTGGCTTAGATGGTGTCTCTGGTGTCGGCATCTCTTTTGGTGCAGACCGTATCTACGACGTCCTCAACCAACTGGATCTTTATCCAACCGACATGATGCAAACAACAAAACTCTTATTTGTCTCTTTCGGACCAGAAGAACTCAAATATGCTCTTACTTGCATCAATCAAGTTCGAGCAGCAGGCATTCCAGCGGAAATATACCCAGAGCCTGCCAAACTAAAGAAGCAAATGAGCTACGCCGATGCGAAGAACATCCCTTATGTTGCTATCATCGGAGAAACAGAAATGAACGAACAGAAAGTAATGCTGAAAAACATGACAACAGGTGAACAAAACCTATGTTCAATTAATGACGTCATAAACCTTCTGAAAATCAATTGAAAATCAGACAATTCAGGTAATACTTGCGAGTATGTTCTGTAGATACTATCAAACGTCCCTCTTTGTATAATCAGGGGCGTTTTTCTTTTTTGTTACTTTTGTTTTGAAATGACAACTTTTTTCATGTAGATATTATCATCTATGATGATATTCAAGATATAGATTCCTGCCTCTAATGATGAGACATCTACTTTATAGATGGAAGAGCAATCTGTAGCCGACACAATCTGCTTCCCATTGGTGCTAAACAGAACGAAATCGAATGAAGAGGAAACCGTCAACGTGAAATGATCCGTTGCGGGATTGGGAGAAACAACAATCTGATTTGTTGTTTTGTCTTCATCTCCTTTGTCAGTATTCTCAGACAAGCTAACCCCAAATACTGCAGAGGGAAAGCCTATAAAAAAGGCTAGGATTATCACAATAGCATGCTTCATATCAGGGTGATTTAGGTTAAACATTTTGATAGAAACAAATATATGTTTTTTTTCGGATACTCCAATCAAACAATCCTTTTTTTTATCATTCCATTTTCATGTTTTTCAACACATATAGTCAACAGCTTTCTTTTCACTTGTAAATTGACGATTTAATTTCATTATATTTGCAAAAACAAATTCCTCCAATGAAAGCTGTCAGTCGTAGAACAAAGAGAATCATAGCAGGCTTGACGATAATCGTGAACGCAGAATTGATAAGAGAGATGGTTTATCTGCTCTATTACTATCATTCTCATCCTTTTCTCAGCTTCAGGTATCCCGATTGGGCGCTGTGGACATGCACCGTTCTAAGTGGTATAGGTATTTACCTCTCTATCCTCTTATGGAAAGAAAAAATCAGGCTTAAACTATTCTTGATTCTTATGCTCCTAATCGAACTTGTGAATTGTTGGAGCCTTGACATGCAATTTCAATCTTCAAAGGAAGTAGAGAATGGAGATGATTTTCAATATGAACATTTAACATAATTGAATTTATGATAAAATCCACACAACCATCCATCATAGACTCTATTCAACGACATTATCACTCACTATAACGAACCAATAAGGAGCGAAGGCCCAAAACGAGCGTTATACGAGCGCGTCGATGTATTTACGTGTCATTCTTCTGTATATTTCGTTCACTATACCTGCATTTAAAAGCACTAACCTTATATTTGCTTTGGTTCATAAAAACCAAATGAATTTTATGTTAAATCACACAGGAGGCAAACGCAGTTTTGAGCATGGTACACTTATTCAAAATTTTTTGTGGAGTTTTGCTAATGGCAGGATTCTCTATTTGTATGGAAGCCAAGCCGATGGTGCTTTGGTATAATTCAGATGCAGGCAATAGTTTCACGGATGCACTTCCCATTGGCAACGGCTACATGGGTGGTCTGATTTATGGCGGTGTAACAAAAGATATTATAGGATTGAACGAAAGTACCGTATGGTCAGGCAAACCCAACCATAACAACAAAATGAACGCTGCTGATTGTCTCACCAGCGTACGCAATGCATTATTCTCTGGCGAATATGCAAGGGCAGAATCCCTCGTCAACGATAACATGATCGGCTATGGGCCAGCAAGTTTTCAGCCTGTAGGTAATTTAGAACTGAGTTTCCCTCATTCTGACGTACAAAACTATTATCGCGAGTTGGATTTAAGTACCGCCATTGCAAAAACGACCTACACATATAACGGAGTAGAATATACCCGTGAATATTTTGCAAGTTATCCAGATCATGTCATCGTAATACGGCTTTCGGCCAACAAAATGGGGAAGATTTCTTTCAATGCTACGATGACAACGCCCCATCGAAATAATTACCTATCATCCGACGGTAACACGCTGGTGCATGATGTAACGGTAGAAGCTATCAAGTTCCAAAACAGAATGACTGTCATCACAGACGGTGGTACGGTTTCCCTTGCAGACAATAAAATCAATGTCTCAGGTGCCAATGTAGCCACATTAATCTTAACAACGGCAACCAACTTCAACTCTTTTAATGATGTTTCTGGCAATCCCGGAACTCGTGCAAAAAAGATCATGAGCAAGGTGCTACAGAAGAACTATGAGCAAATTGTGAACGATCATCTGAAGGATTATCAGTCACTTTTCAACCGTGTCCAATTGGATCTGGGAGAACCGCATGCAAGTGCAGGTGATATCACAACCAGTCGTGTCAAGAATTTCAATTCGACAGACGATCCTGATTTTGTGGAGCTGTATTATCAATATGGCCGTTATCTGCTGATTGCCAGTTCCCGTGCAGGTGGTCAACCTGCCAATCTACAAGGAATATGGAACAAAGACACCAATCCGATATGGGGTAGCAAATACACCACCAACATCAATCTAGAGATGAACTACTGGTTAGCCGAATCGGCCAATCTTCCTGAATGTGCTATCCCGTTAATTGAAAAAGTGAAATCGATGGTTCCGCAAGGAGAATTAACAGCAAAGATGCACTGGGGAGTCTCCGAAGGATGGGTGGAACATCACAACACGGATCTATGGAATTGTTCAGCTCCTATTGATGGGACATGGGGAGTATGGCCTACCGGTGCTGGATGGCTGTGTACCCATCTGTGGGAACACTATCTCTACAACCCGACAGATATAGATTTCCTCTCGGATGTGTACCCTACGATAAAAGGTTCCGCACAATTCTTCTTGAACAGCATGGTTGAAGAACCCATCACAGGTCAAAACTATCTGGTGACAGCGCCTAGCTGCTCCCCAGAAAACGACCACGGTGGCTATTACGTATGTTTTGCTCCTACGATGGACATTCAAATCATCCGTGACGTATGGAATTATACAATCAAAGCTTCTGAAATATTAGGGGTCGATGAAGAACTACGTGCCAAGATGCAAGCTTCCATCAAACGATTGCCTCCACATAAGATTGGTCAACACGAACAACTGCAAGAGTGGTTTTACGATTGGGACAATCCAAGAAGCGACCATCGACATGTCTCTCATCTGTATGGTATGTTCCCAAGTGCGCAGATTACTGTAGATGAGACACCTCAGTTAGCAGAAGCTGCGAAAACCACATTGCGACAACGAGGTGATCTTGCAACAGGGTGGTCACTAGCATGGAAGATTAACCTGTGGGCTCGTTTACACGACGGAGATCATGCCTACAACCTCATCCGTATGCTACTAACCCCAGACAGAACGTATAATAACATGTTTGATGCCCATCCTCCGTTTCAAATCGATGGTAACTTCGGAGCTGTATCGGGTATCAATGAGATGTTAATGCAGAGCCATAACGGAAAGATACAACTCCTCCCTGCCCTACCTTCTAAATGGGAGAACGGACATGTAACCGGACTTCGTGCGCGTGGCGGTTTCTTGCTCGATTCAATGGCTTGGAACGACCACTCCTTGGAGTTCGTCTCCATCACGTCTCAATGCGGAGGTACACTGAATCTGCAATATAAAAGCAACCAAGTCATCGTAGAAACCAAAGCGGGTGAGACCTACACGTTCGATGCCAACCTAAAATTAACCAATCAACCATTCGAACCAATTATTATCCCTGCAAGAATCGAAGCAGAAGATTATATCTCCATGTCGGGCGTACAGATAGAGCCAGATAATGTGGGTACGCTCAACTTAGGATGGATTAACAATGGCGACTGGTCTCAATACCTAGTAGATGTACCCGTAGCTGGCAAATACATATTCCGTGCCAATGTAGCGTCGGAAGCAGAAGAGCCTAGTCATCTCTCTCTTCACGATTCAACTGGGGCCTTATTGGGAGAACTGACGGTAGATCCTGAGAAAACGGATGGATGGAACGACTGGTATGTGACAGATTCGTATGTGACACTATCCAATGGAGTGCAAAAGTTAACACTCAACTATACAGGAGAGAGTGCCTTCCTAATGAACATTGACTGGTGGGAATTAGAGCCAACGGAAGACACCTACCACCAGGAAGTCTCAACATCCAATTCATGGATGAGAATAACATCCCTCTCCGACGGCAAGATCAATCTGCTAATAACCCCACAAAAAGACGAGACCTACACGGTTTATCTTTATGGTGCAGATGGCAAACTACGTTCTTCCTATACGGGAAAAGAGAAAAAACAATTGAGATTTGGCGATTACACACCTCTTCCTACAGGCGTCTATTACATTCTATTACAAAACAACGGAAATCAACAAACGTTAAAGATAGTAATACAATAACAAGAGAACATACTCGTCAAAAGAGAATCTGAACGATGCAAGATAAAGACTGTGTCCATCTTGTAATAATCATTAAGTGAGTTCTATAAATGGATGTTGAGAATGTTTCATTCCTTCGACACACAATCTATAGAATTCACCTTTAATATTTTTTTCTATACTCCTCAGGTGTGATACCAAAAGAGGCTTTAAAATTTCGATGGAAAGTACGCAAGGAATTAAACCCTGAACGAATAGCTATATCTTCAATCTTTACTTTCTTATACTGTCCGTCTCTCAACATCTCCTGTGCATGTTTCAACCGTTGAGATAAAATAAACTCACCAATGGTTTGTCCCGTATTTTGTTTGATGGCATTTGCTAAATAGGTTCGATTCGTTCCCAACTCAGTCACAATAGATTCTACTTTCAGTTCTGGATTCAAATAACATTTCTCCTGCACAATATAGGCCTCACATTTTTTGAACAGCTCATTATTTTGCATGACAAGACGAGTTAATATCTGGTCCATGCCATTATTCTCTTCAACTATAACATGTGACGTTTCATTCTCCGTATTAGCCAACATTGCCTTCACACGGTTATATGTTCTACTATAATTAATATAATAAATAGGGAACACGAGATAGAATAAGAATGTCACAACGCGGAATATCATTTCCGTCACATAAGATGGTATAATCATGATACTTATCGAAAGGATACCTTCCAACAAAGCAACAAGAAAAGCATATTTAACCCACTCTAAGCGAATAACCTTGGATGCTGTTGCAATAGCTGGGACAGCATAACTAATATATCGGCTTCGTTCTCTAAAAAAGATGATTGTGAACAGAATAAGCTGAACGATATAAAATATAAAATAGAAAAGTCGTATAGCAGAGGGTACGTTATAATGTGCAGCTGCAATAAAATCAGAAATATTGGCAGACTTTTGATTTTCTTGAAACTGAATTGCCACAATATAAGCTACAGAAAAAAGCAAAAAAGGTATCGCATGAATTATGAATTTCTTTACAACGACATTTCTATTCGTATATAACATAACCATAGCTGCCGTAACCAGAAGTGCCTGAAATACAGAAATTGATAATGATATCATGGAGCAAACTTCAATAGGCGCATATTCTAAACCATTTCTAAGTATATGCGCTATATTTCCAATGGCCAAACCGAAACAAGCGAAAGCAATAAAATAGCAAGCAATTCTATATTTAGTATTGGTTGACTGTTGCACCTCTTTGCTGACAACGAGCCTGACACCATTCACCACACTGACCAAAACAGTCAAAATAAATCCAATAACTATAAACATATTTTATTTGCTTCTATTTATGATTCTGTTGCATTTTAATACAATACAAAAGTACAAAATTCATTCATAATGGTTACTATTTTTATTAGAGTTTTTCTGTAAAAAAAATGGCTTTTTTTTTGCACAATTATGACTATGCCAAAATTGCAAAGCGGAACTTGACAATAAAAAAAAAATATCAAAATTTCGCCCCACAAGCCTTTTAAATAAAGCGGTTTTCACAATTATGATTCTATGCTGTTCAGTATAAAAAAATTGTTAATTTGTCACCTATACATATAAAATTAACAAAAAGATTTTCCAAATTGACCATTGACTAAAATCATCTCGCCATAACTTTGCATCATTCATTATTAATAATTCTAACAAACAACTAAAATCAAATGAAAAAAGGAAACAAAACTCGTATTGTGAGTGCATGGTTGCTTCTGCTGATGTGGTTCGGCATGAGTGCAACCTCATGGGCTGCCGATAGTGACATTGTCACTAGCGTCACCTACAACGAAAAAGACACCACGTTTACAATCCGCCGATCGGATACCACAAAAGCAACGTGGGTAAATTATCGAACCTTAGACGGTACAGCTATTGGCGGACAACATTTCGATCATAAAGCTGGTCGATTGTATTTTGAGCATGGCGTTTTTGAGCAAAAAGTGAAGATGAAAGAATACGGAGCAGGAACGTCCATTTATGCGTATGGTAACAATGTAAACAGAGTGTACTATTTCGAAGCATGGAACTCTTTCTGCGAGCCTATCATTGCATCATCTAGAGAAATCACAAATCCATACTCTTATACATCGCATAACGATGGCTGGAGAACTTTAAATTTAGGCGGTGATTTCTGGTGGAATGACGACTATGATGTATGGAGAGAATGTTATCTTTCAAATGCCATTTCAGCAAGTGAAAATCAGTATCGAAAAGCGACAGGACAGGTTGATTGGTGGTATGAATTTTATACCGACTTCCGCATAGAGCACCGAGATAACGGTTGGTATCACGCATGGTTCTATTGGGGCGGAAACCAAATTCATTCCTTCACCTATGAAGATGCATGGTCTGGATGGTATAGAGAACCTGGAGGAACTTTTTGGAAGAGAGTCAGCGATTGCAACGACTACGGATATAAATTCCAAGTCAAGTGGAGATCCGATGGTAACGGCGACGACTACAGTAAAATTGCAGAATTATACTTGAGATGTCGTTATGTAGATAGTCAAAAACCAAGTCCAATAAAATTGGCATGTAATACCCTTTACCCTTACGCATCAGGTGATGAACTATACGTATCCGTATGTTATAATGAAATAGTCAACTTCACCCAAAATCAAACATCTTATATTATATACTCTAATATAGGTGATTTGGAATACATTTCTGGTGCAGGAACCAACGTACTTTCATTCAAAACAAAAATCAACAAAGCAGAAGATGTATCTGGTCTAAAAATAACCGGAGCAAACTTCACATTGAAAGATATAGCTGGCAACCAACAATCCAGTTTGACTGCCTCTAATGATAATTTCCAATATAAGTCATCTTATATTAACACCTCTTCTATCTCATCAGATATATGGACAAAGGAGGTTAAATTATCATGGAGCAACAATCAAGCTAAAGACGTAGATGGTTTCTGGTATATCTATCGATACAAAACAGACGAGGGTCCATCTAAAGGCCAATTCACAGATGAATATCCATCAACAGATTTCCCTTACCCATTCTTAAACAGCGAAACTGAAGGAGGAAAAGCATCTTACATAGACCATAGTGAAGATTTGTTGTATGACGTGTCATATACCTATATATTCCAATATGTACCAAAGACATGGTCGGATGTTAAACAACTTTTCTTAGATCGCTTCATTATTCAACCGAATAAGCTAGAAAGAAAATTCAATATTAATTTATCTATCACAAGTCACGAAGATCATATCTCATTGAATTGGAATTCAGATCAATTCCAAGATGACAAACAACATGAGTTTAGGATCTTCAGAAAAGAAGGTGCAAAAGGCAAATTTGTAGAAATAGCCAAAGTGGGTAGCAATATGGAGGCCACTTATGATTATGACGACTACGATATTTCAAGCGGTTGTGCTACATACTATTATAAGGTGACCACTTCATCATTGTTCCCTGATAAAAACTATCCTTCTGGTTTGGAATATTCCAGCGATACAACCAAGTCTGGTAGTATGACAACTGAGTCGCAGGTACTTTCATTGGAAGCTACCAAAGGAACGTATTCCAATACTGTAAAACTGACTTGGAATGCACGTCAAACAGGTACGGACGAAACCAAATATGTCATTTATCGTCGTGACCTGAATTCCGATGACTCTTGGGTGAAACTTCACACCACATCGGGAACGGCTACCGTATATGCTTTTGACGATAACACTGCATTACCTGGCAAATATTATGAATACAAGGTGGCTTCTTCCTTCATCTGTTCAGAGACATTACAGGAAACCGACCCTGTTGAAGTATTTGATGATGGATTCTGCCGTGCTTTAGGTGTAATATCAGGTCGAGTAACATATGGTACAGGATCTGCCGTCAATAACGCAAAAGTTTCCGTCGTTAAGAACAGTGATAGCGACATCAAACAGTTCCATTCTCTTCGTGTAAATGGAGCAGGCTCCGGCATACAATTGCCAATAGACAAAAAACAAGGTGCTGAATATTTCAACAAACCATGGACTATCCAATTATATGTGAACCCAGATGCATCCATTTCTGATGCACAAGGAAGAGCAGCAAGGTATATCCCATTGGTTAAATCTCCTAGTAACTTTGGACTATACCTTACACCAAAGAATTCAAACGAATACTATGTGTCTGTATTAGGTCCTTCTTCTACAGAGATACAAAAGACTACTTTACTTATAGAAGCCAATCAATTCTCTCATTTGACTTTCAGTTATAACGGAAAAGACAAAGTCACAGTACGTCGCACGGATGAGTATGGTAAGATTACTAATGTATCTAAAACTATACAATCCATTGACTTTAAACTTGAATACGATTCTTTACAAACCAATCCTTTGCTATTTGGTAAATCCACCAAAAACGAAGAGGTATTCAAAGGTTATTTGGATGACATCAGAATCTTCTCTGACAAAGAGTTGACTGACCAAGAGATTCTTTCAAATTACAACAGAATTCTATCAGGTTCAGAATCTAAATTGATATTGTATTGGCCAATGGATGAAGGCATCAGAAATCAAAAAAGAGCTTACGATTATTCTAAGACGTCTGGTGTAACCAATGACAATCATGGAGAGATATTTGCAGGTAGTAGCATATCTTCAGAGAATATTCCAACAGATAGTCAGTTAAGCATCTTTGGTGTAACCGATACAATGGGCAACTATACTATCAACGGTATTCCATTTGAAGGTGAGGGAACAACCTATATGGTAATACCAAGTCTAGGTATCCATAAGTTCTCACCTCAATATGCTACACGTTTCGTTTCTGCCTCTTCATTAGTTCACTCTGGTGTTGATTTCGAAGATGTTTCTTCGTTCCCTATCTCAGGTATTGTAACCTACCATAACACTAACTACCCTGTAGAAGGTGCAAACATCTATGTAGATGGTGTTGTATGTAGCAAAGATGGTGAAATGATCACAACTGATGCTAATGGTGAGTTTACAGTTAGTGTACCTATTGGAGATCACCACATCCAAGTGAAGATGAAAGACCATGTGTTTGTTAACAATGGACGTTTCCCTTCTAACTCATTACTGGAATACACCTTTGATCGTGAGTTATCTGAACAGATAGAGTTCTTTGATTCTACATTTGTCACATTAACTGGACGTGTAGCTGGAGGTCTTCCTGAAAGCGAGAAACCTCACGGATTTGGTACAGGTAATGCTACAATCGGAAAAGCCACCATCGAATTAACATTTGGTGAAAAATCTCAATTTAATTTGGATCCTACAGCAATTCGTACGTATGGTAATCCTTCTGATTCTATTAATTCAACAGCTACAACAGGAAAATATGACACGCCTTCTTCTCGTTCTATCATTATTCATACAGATAGTGCCACTGGAGAATTTGCAGTTTCCCTTCCTCCTGTTGATTACAAAGTCAAGAGTGTAAAAGTAGATAACAATCCAGACATCGCCTTCTCAACAGAGAATATTGAAGCAATCTTGTTTGGTAGCGGATCTCTACAAACTCAAACAGATTCTCTCGTAGTAAGCGAAGGTGACACTGCTACATTCGATTATCTATATGCATTGGATCTGATTTATCGTTCAAATCCTGTCTTAGAGTTGACATCCTTGAGTACACCAGACGGTGCCTTCGGAGATAAAGAATACATTATCAAAGATGATGCAACTGGAATATCTGATACCATTCCTTTGTATAGCTTGGATTCTACAACAGGCAAGATTACATATACATTGGGTTATCCTATATATACTCAAGGAAAGAAATACGACCACAAGATGTATTTGTATGAACCTTATTCTAACTATGATAGCATAGCCAACGGTTCAAACATCGAACGTACTGTTAAGATACCTTTACAAGGTGCCTCTATATCTGTGTCTAACAGTTTAGGAGCTACCATGGTAGCAACCACAGATGGAGCAGACGAAAAAGGCAACGAGGTTAAAGCCGGTCAAGTGATGGAAACGGCAAACAGCTCATTGACAGCTGATTCTATGGGTTATGTCGATTACTCCTTCATGGCAACCTTCCCTAACATTGTGGAACCATACACATTAGGAATGAACATCAATTTTGAATATGGTGACGCAACGTATGAATGGGCTCAAAACAACAAATTCTCTGGTATTGTAACGGGTGGACTTTCTTCTGGAAGTAACTTCATCACCTCTGGACCAGACAAAGTGTTATATGTATTGAGAGACCCTCCTGGAACTGGTTCTTCTGCTTACATAGAGAAAGGTCAGACCATTACCACTTCATCAAAGATTACCACAGAATATAACTCTGAATATTCTGCTAGTATAACTTTGAAATTAGGAGCTGAAGTTAAAACTGCTGCTGGTTTAGGATTAGCTATTATCACAGAAAACACTTCTAAAGCTGACATTACAGCTGGTATGGAAATTAGCTACAACAGCACGCATGAAAGAACAAATACATACAAACTCACCACAACAGAAACCATCAGCACATCAGATGCTCCTGATTACGTAGGTGAAGATGGTGACGTGTATATTGGTTCTGCTACCAACATCATCATGGGCAAATGTCGTAAGGTTGCTCCTGTAAAAGATGAAGAAGGTAATTATTCAATCGATATGGTGGAGGCCATCAGCTTGGGTGAAGAGTTCACGACTCAATTCAAATACACTCAAAACTACATTGAGAATGTATTGATTCCAAATTTGGAAATGACTCGTAATTCACTTTTAAAGAAGGTATCCAAAGCAGAATACAACAAAGATTACAAAAACAATTCCGACAAGACAATCTACATCACAACTAAAAATAAGAACGATAAAGATTTCGGTTCGGAAGGATCTTACATCTGTATTCCTTACGACAAGAATAACTATACTGATACCATCGGTTACTTCAACTTGCAAATCAAACTTTGGAAAGATCAGTTAGCATATAATGAGCAAGCTAAAGTTAAAGCGATTGAAACATTAACTGATTATAACGAAGCTGAATACAACTTAGCTGCTAAAAAGATCGAAGAAGCCAAGATGTTGGAAAATACGACTTTCTTATTGTTCGATCCTTATGTTCAACACTACGTTAAGTTGGACTCTACATTCTGGTTTAACACAAAGGGTGGAGCTATCAAATATGCTGATTATGGTTCAAACAAAGCTATGATCAACAATATTCTAGATGGTTATTCAATTAGCCGTTCTGAATATGAAAAGTATTTATCAACTCCTAAAGACAATCGGAACTTCACATTGTTCTACGATACTAAGAAGTATGGTTGGAAGGTAAAGAATGTTTCTTTCGATTCTGGAACAAGCATCGAAGAGTCTGTTGAACGATGTGGTACTGTATCTTCTACCGATGCAACCAATACTCAAGGATTAGCAGTCGTTGGAGGAAAATCAGGATTCGCAATCTGCGGAGTAGGTTTTGAATGTGAACTACAAACTAAACAAGGTGGTACAGAAGCATTCGAAGAATCATCTGAGACTGAAAACTGTACAACTGTCGGCTTCTCATTAGTTGAAGACGGTGACGATGATGCCTTGAGCGTAGATGTATTCCAAGCTCCTGATGGCTTCGGACCAATCTTCTATACTCGTGCAGGTCAGACATCTTGTCCTTATGAAGATGAAAAGAAGACTCGCTTCTATGAGCCTGGCAAACACACATTGGCTACCAAGACCATGCAGATTGAAATGCCAAGAATCACTGTAGGTGAGAATAATCTAGAAGCTCAAAAGATTATCAACATTCCAAGTGGTTCTGCTGCTAACTTCACGTTGAATCTTGACAACTTGTCTGAAACCGATGAAAACGTATGGTTTAGAATGTATGTAGTAGATGAAACAAATCCTTATGGTGCTGCCTTGTCTATCGATGGTGTAGCGTTCGCTACTGCTCGTCAGATTTTGGTTAATGCGTTGGAGACTACTCATAAGAATCTTCAAATCAAACAGACTCGTACCGATATCATGAAGTACGATAGCATCGCTGTTGTCTTGGCTTCCAACTGTCAATATGATGGAACAGACATCTGGGATGTCATTGCAGATACCATATATCTCTCTGTTGAATTCGTTCCTAGCTGTTCTCCATTGACACTTCAAATCGATGACAGAACAATGAACAGTTCTACAGGCGATACGCTTCAATTGATCGTAAAGGATTTCGAGAAGGATTACTTAAACTTCAACGAGATTCGTCTGCAATACAAGGGTGAGCGTGACAACGACTGGAGTCTTGCTAAGAAACTGATGGTGGAAGATATCGACGGCGCTCGTCAGGTAGTATCTTTCCCAATGTCTTCTAACTTGTTTAACGACCAGACATATCAGTTCCGTGCCATCTCTGTTTGCTCAAAA
>JBGUIU010000322.1:0-8079 GCA_045113275.1 Paludibacteraceae bacterium | reverse complement strand
AAAAATGACTTTCCACTGACGGTGAGACTGCTGTTAACTTTTGCAGTTGTTCCTACTGTCAAGGCTCCGGTCAAATACTCTGCACCTTTTACATATAATTTATAACTTGCAGTGGATGAAGAAGGGGTGACACCAATGGATACATTACCTGCGTTACCTGTTAAAGGATCATTGTATAATCCATAACTGTTTGACTTCCATGATTGAGCATTGACACTAACTGATAATGCAGTACCCATCATAAGAACTGCGATTCCTTTGAAATTCATGTGTTTTAAATTTAAATTGTAATATGGTTCTAATTCGTTCATTCATGTTGTAGTAGAACCTAATGACTTCAATATGAATGCTTATTATCGATAATAAATTATTGCAAAGATAATATTATTTAATTTAATTCATGTAAAAATATATAAAATATAACAGATAATTATCAACACAATAATATCACAATAGATTTTAGTTGTGTAAATATTTGTTTGAATGTTAATAAAAAGTGTTAATAATCAATATAATATCTTGTGCGAATGAGAAAAGTCATTGTGAAATATTGTGTTTTCTTCGTTGAAAATAAAGTATGTTATATCTTATTGATATTTAGGTGATTTTATGACTGCTTTGTGTTGCTGTTGTAGTTTGTGTTGTATCAAGTCGTTTTTATGAATTGTTGAGGCTTGTTTGTTGGTAGGCAAAAAAAAGGTTGTAAAGATTAACTTTACAACCTTAATCATATTGTGAAATAGACTCTTATTCTTTTGGTCTTTCTTCGCTAGCCATTTCTGGATCAATTAGGATTCTACCGCAATATTCGCAGATGATGATTTTCTTGCGAAGGCGGATATCCAATTGTCTTTGAGGCGGAATCTTGTTGAAGCAACCACCACAAGCATCACGTTCTACTGCTACTACAGCTAATCCGTTTCTTGCATTTTTACGAATTCGTTTGAATGCGTTCAAAAGACGATCCTCGATCTTCTCTTCGATGCATTTTGCTTTGTCGCGAAGTTTCTCTTCCTCTTGCTTTGTTTCAGAAACAATCTCTTCTAGTTCAGCTTTCTTTTGGTTCAATCCCTCTTGACGGTCAGCAATCAGTTCTTCAGTCTTTTGAAGTTCATCTTTCTTTATCTCACTGTTCTTCTTTGCTTCTCTGATTTTTTTCTCATGAAGCTCGATGTCCAATGATTGGAACTCAATTTCCTTTGAGAGATTTTCGTATTCGCGATTGTTCTTTACATTGTTTTGCTGTTCTTGGTACTTTATGATAAGACCTTTTGCTGCTTCGATATCAGCTTTTCTTCCTGTGATCTCAGAATCGATTTGACGGATTTCATCTGATAAGTTGGACAAACGAGTGTTTAGTCCTGCGATTTCGTCTTCCAAATCCTGCACTTCCAACGGAAGTTCACCTCTTAAAGTCTTAATTTTGTCGATTTCTGAGTTTACTAATTGTAAATCAAAGAGTGCTTTTAGTTTCTCTTCTACTGAAATCTCTTTTGTATCTTTCTCTGACATTTTTATATGTAATTAATCGGATTAGTTTTGCTATCTGAAAAATATGTGGCAAATTTAGCATTATTTTTTGAAACTATCTCATAAAAAATCTCTTTTGTGAATTGTTCAGATTCAAAATGACCAAAATCAGCCAATATGATTCTATCTTCGGCATCAAAAAACTGATGGTATTTTATGTCGGATGTTAAGTAAATATCCGCTTTTTCTTGTATGGCATTTCGTAAAAATTCATGTCCGGCACCGCCACACAGTGCCACACGTTTTATTTTTTTTCCATCAGGAATGTTTGTGTGTCGGATGGAACCAATGTTGAGCGTCTCTTTTACTCGCTGCAAAAACGAATACGCCTCTTCTTCTTTCGGAAGATCGCCAACGATACCTAAGCCAAATCCGCTGCCATCAGGTTCTTCACACAACACTTTTTCTACAGATATGCCTAATTTGATGGCTGTTCTGTAGCTGACGCCCTGTGGTGCCTTGTCGATGTTCGTGTGACAGGAATATAGCGTGATTCGATTCTCAATAGCTTTTATTACACATCGTGCGATGGGGGTATCTGGTGTAATCTTTTTCAACCCAAAGAAGAGTAGGGGATGATGTGATAGTATCAGATTACAGTTTTTCCGAATCGCTTCATCTATCACCTCTTCTGTGATGTCGATTGTTAGTAGAATATTTTTTATCTCATCGTCTGGATGTCCTACTTGAATGCCACAATTATCGTAGCTCTCTTGATATTTCAGAGGAGCGAATTGTTCTATCTCTTGTGTGATTTCTCGTATTTTCATTGTTTCTTTTTCGTTAAGGTGATAAGAGAATATTCAGGAGACATGCCCAATCGTGCGGGGATGCCGACACATCCGATGCCTCTGGAGACTAAAATATACTTTCCGTCTTCTTTGTATAATCCATCCCAATAATCAAACAGAATCTTAGCTGGAGAGACTTTGAATGATCCGATGCTGATTCCTAATTGTGCAGCATGAGTATGTCCGGATAGGGTCAAATCAATGTCTGTTTTGTCGCAGATACTATCTTTCCAGTAGGTTGGATCGTGAGAGAGTAAGATCTTCGTCGCGAATCCTTCTGTTCCTTGTGTAGCCTTTTCTAGATCGGCATGTCGGGTTTCAGGCCTTCTTCCCCAGTTCTCTAGTCCAATCATGACGATGGAGTCATTCCCTCGATAGATTGTTTCTGGTTTGTTGAGAAGAAGTTTGAATCCGAAGTCACGAATCTTTTGACGAAGGGCTATCTTGTTCATCGATTTTAAATCTTCGTTTTCCCACTCGAAGTAAACGCTATAGTCATGGTTACCTAGAATGGCCAGTTTAGGTATTGAATCGTTGAGTCGGTCAAACACCTCAGACCATTGGTTACATTCGCTGGCAAAGTTATTGACCATATCACCCGTGAAGACGATGATATCCGGGTGTTGCGCATTGATAGAGTCCATCAACGGTTTGAGTCTCTCTTGAGAATAGGTGAAAGAACCTAAGTGCATATCACTGATCTGCACGATTTTGTACCCTTCGAATGCTGGCGGCAGATCCGCTAATTCAATGTTATATACACCTTTCTTGAAATTGAATCGTTCATAGACGACACCATGCAGCATGGTGAGAAAGGTGAGCCCGGCCGCAATGTAGCCTGCATATTGAATCTTTCTCCATCTTTTCTTTGTTAAGAAAAAGACCAAGTCGAAATTGCAGAAGATTAATTTAGGAATATAAACGCACCCCAATATCGTGATGAATCGAAGAAGCCTGTAGCTTGTCTCAGGATTGTAGATTCGATTCATATTTAGCATGATGGCTAGGGAAACCACAATGAAGTAGGTGGACAGTATCCCATGAAGGATGGCAGTAGAACGGTTGGTTCTATTGCGCATGAATCTCTGATATATATATAAATCAGGGATGATGACCATCAATGCTAATAGTAGCAGTGTTATTGGGTATATATGCATGTTTTTATACTGTTTTCAGTTCTAAAGCTACAACATTCTCAACATGATGAGTGTGAGGGAACATATCCACGGGCTGCACGTTTGTCACTTTGTATTTCACATCTAACAAATTTAAATCGCGCGCCTGTGTAGCAGGGTTGCAGCTGACATACACAATTCTTTGTGGCTCGGCTGCTAGAATGGTCTCGACAACATCTGGATGCATGCCATCACGAGGAGGATCGGTGATGATTACATCCGGTCTTCCGTGTTTTTCGACAAACTCGTGGGTGAGGATGTTTTTCATATCACCTGCATAGAATAGGGTATTGTCGATATGGTTGTTTTTTGCATTTTCTTGTGCATCTTGAATGGCTTCTGGAACATATTCGATACCGATAACTTGTCTGGCTTGTTTGGCAACAAAGCAGGCAATGGTTCCAGTACCTGTGTATAGGTCATAAACAAGTTCCTTTCCTGTTAGTTTGGCAAAGTTCCTTGCCACTTTATATAGTTCGTAAGCCTGGTCGCTATTGGTTTGATAAAAAGATTTCGGACCGATTTTGAACTTGAGTCCTTCCATTTCCTCAAAGATATGATCTTTTCCTTTGAACACTATTGTTTCTTGGTCGGTAATCGTATCGTTGCATTTATTATTGATCACATAGATGAGAGAAGTGATTCGAGGGAATTGTTCTGCTAAGTGGTTCAATAAGCCTATGCGAGCTTCTTTGTCTTCGTGGAAGAACACTACGGTTAGCATGACTTCGCCCGTGCTGGAGGTTCGAACAACGATGGTGCGGAGAAATCCCTCTTTGTTTCGAATATCGAAGAAAGGAAGATTGTGTTCAGCTGCATATGCCTTGATGCAATCTCTTATTTGGTCACACACCTCATCTTGAAGATGACATTTCTCGATGTCCAATACTTTATCAAACATGCCAGGGATATGGAATCCCAGCGCATTCATATTATCAAAAGAAGCACCCGAAGCAACTTGTTCATACGTAAGCCATTTCTTGTTAGAGAAAGTGAACTCTAGTTTGTTTCGGTATCGAATGATGTTTTTAGAACCAATGATAGGTGAGATTTCTGGAAGCTCAACCTTTCCAATTCGAAGCAAGTTATTGTAAACTTGGTCTTGTTTGGCTTTTAATTGATCTTCGTAGGGTAGGATCTGCCATTTGCATCCTCCGCACACTCCATAGTGAGAACAAAATGCCTCACATCTCTTTTCTGAATATTTGTGAATCTTTACTACACGGCCTTCCATATAGCTGTTCTTCTTCCGGGTGATTTGTAGATCTACAATATCACCTGGAACAACAAACTGTGTGAATACGACCATGTCGTTCACCTTCGCAATGGCTCTTCCTTCGTTGGCAACACCTGTTATTTCGATGTTCTCAAGAAGTGGAAGTTCTTTGTTCCTTCTGCCCATAATTTTACTTTATAACAAATGATAACGCAAAAATACATTTTTTTAATGTATATACTTTCTTTTAAATCTTTAAAAAAGAGAAAAAAATCCTAATTTTGTAACTGAATTTATTCTTATAGCATTGAAAGTATAACTTTAATCATAATAAAGATGAAGAAATTCAACTTAACAACGATGCTTTCCTTGATGGCAGGAATAGCATTGGCTGATGGCGGAGAGTTGGTAACCACAGCCACAACATTGGAGAATAATAAAGTGATCGAAGCTGCATCTGATACAGCTAAGTGGACATTCCCAGGCTCTGTTGGCTTGAATGTTAATCAGGCCTACTTCAGTGATTATAGTATTGAGGGAGCGGGTGCGAGTGTATCATTGGATGCTTTCCTTAATTTGAATGCCAACTATAAGAAAAAAAGAACTTTGTGGGAGAATTCCTTGTCTGCTAAGTACGGAATGATTTATTCATCTGAATTTGAAGGAGAAGGTTGTAAAGTTCGTAAGAATGTGGATGAGTTTATTTTAAATACGAAGTATGGCTATAAAGTGTCAAAAGCATGGTATGTTTCTTCCTTTGCAAATTTGGAAACTCAATTCACACAAGGATATGAATATTTGAAGATGGAAGATATGTATGGAAAAGATTCTATTTATAAGGATCCCATTTCTCATTTCTTTGCACCTGGTTATGTGAAAATCTCTTTGGGTATGGAGTACATCCCTAACAAATATTTCTCAGCTTTTATTTCACCTGTTACTGCCAGATTTACAATTTGTCGGTTAGATGATTTGTGTGAGAGATATAGTATGGAGTTTGATGAAGAAACGGGCAAGTTTAAACATTCAAGAGCTGAACTTGGAGCTTACTTCAAGTTGAAGTCTGATTTTGACATTACAAAGAGCCTTCATTTCTTCAGTACATTGGAAGGTTTTTATGCATATAATAAAGCAGTAGAAACATATGTGGATTTTGATCAATACATTGCTACATGTGATGCCTTATCAGCACGATACGCAGATTATCAAAATCAAGAATATCTTTTGAATCCTTCCGCTTTGCCTGCTCCTGAGTACGAATTGGTTCATGGATGGTATCTAAAGTGGAAATTGGAACTTATGTTGAAAGTGTCTAAATATGTAAATGTATCCTTTAAAACGCAGTTAAAGTATGATAACGCTGAAAAGAAGGAGATAGAAGATGAAAATTATGGTTTACCTAAGGCTGGTTTGCAGTTCTGGGAGACTACTTCTTTAGGCATTTCATATTCATTTTAAGTAAACTATAAAGTTGACAGATGATATGTTGACAAAAGAAACTATAAGCGCTCTTGAGTCTTTGGACCTAAGAGCGTTTCTTTTTGATATGGATGGGGTTTTATATGACTCCATGCCGCATCATGCCAAGGCGTGGATGTATGCGTTGGCGCAGGAAGGTGTGAAGTTTGATGAATACAATGTCTATCTGAGGGAGGGGATGACTGGCTCTTCGACGGTAGAGGAGGTGTTTCGTACGCAGTTGAATAAGGAGGCTACAGAGGAGGATTGTCAACGTATTTACAAGAGAAAGTCTGATTTTTTTGTGTCGTTAGGCTCTGCTCGTGAGATGCCGGATGTGGATAAAGTATTGGCAACTGTCAGAAATGCTGATTTGCAGTGTTTCATTGTGACGGGCTCGGGACAACAAAGTTTGTTGGATAAGTTAAATCATTCTTTTCCAGGTATTTTTTGCAAAGAGAGAATGGTGACAGCCTTTGATGTGAAAAAAGGCAAACCAGATCCCGAACCGTATTTGATGGCTTTGAAAAAAGGAAATTTGGCCACTAATCAAGCCATTGTGGTGGAAAATGCACCGATGGGAGTGCGTTCGGCTAAGGCGGCAGGATTGCTTACAATAGCTGTAAATACAGGTATTCTGAAGGATGAGGAACTGACCAAGGAAGGGGCAGATATGATCTATCCTTCCATGAAGGATTTGTTGCTTGATTTGCCTCAAATAATTTCGTATGCACATAAATATTAGAAATCTTTTGTTATATTTTTGCATAGATATTTTTGTTTTAAGATTTTTTAAATATCTTTGCGGAGATTGTTTTATAAAGAACGAATCATTAGAAATAGATAAACATAATTTTTAATATGAAGAAGATTTTATTCGCTGTTGTAGCGATATTATTTGGGTCGCTGACTGTTTCTGCTCAAAAAGATGTAAAAGTTCGCTTTGGTTTAGAAGCAGGTTTTAATATGACTAAGTGGAATGGAGAACTCGTTCCTAATTACACATTCCCTACAGAATCGTTATTGTCAGGATTTGATGACTCTGGTATCAAACCAGGTTTTCACGCGGGTGCTTTGGCCGATTTGATTATTCAAGAGCGTTGGTCAATTCAACCTGAGGTGTTGTTTTCATTAGAGGGTTCTAAGATTAAGTTCCCTGGATCAGACAAGATGGCAAAGGTGTCTGCTATGTACATTAAGATTCCTGTCTTGGTGTATTATAACATAAAGAATGTTGGTCCTGGTCAGTTGTCTCCAGGTTTAGGTTTGTTCCTCGCAGGTGGTGTAGGTGGTAAGTATGAAATTGAAACTTCCCCTGTAGCTGCTGTTGAAGATGGCGATATGTTTGCCGTGTTGGATTGGGCTGTAAACCGTGGCACTGAGACCTATAAAACATTTGACGACGAAGAAGGTATCTTGGATCAATTCGATTGGGGATTGAATGTCAAGGTATTCTATGAAATGCAAAAAGTTGTTTCTGGTTTGTTCTTCTCTGCTGGATTCTCTCAGGGATTATCTACTTCCAAATCAACAGGAATCAGCGTTTCTGTAGGTTATAAATTCCCTTATGTTAAGTTCTTGAAAAAGGCTTATAATACAGGTCTTTTGGAATATAACCCATAAGAATGAAATTCAAGAAAATATATATAGAAATTACCAATACATGTAATTTCGCATGTAGTTTCTGCTTTAAATCTAATCGTAAAAAAACATTTATATCGCCGGAAATTTTTTCGGCGATACTTTTTTCTATAAAACCTTATACAGATTATCTCTATTTGCATGTCCTCGGCGAACCTTTATTGCATCCTCAAATCGATGATTTATTGTCGATGGCAGAAGAGTATGGATTCCATATCAATATGACTACAAATGGATCGTTACTGAAACAAAAGGCTGCGATTCTTGC
>JBGUIU010000321.1:0-3967 GCA_045113275.1 Paludibacteraceae bacterium | reverse complement strand
TCATTGATAGCATCTATCTTGCCTTGCTGATAGAGTGCTCTCTCGCTTGGATTGGTTGCATCAAATGAGGTTTGTGTGTTTCTCTTTCTCAGAAACTCCAACACTCTCTTGCCTTCTTCGGTTGAGAACAAAGCCCGAACAGACTTCATTTCTCCCAAATACTTTTCTCTAAGCAACCGATCTTGCTCAGTGTCCTCATTGAATATTGTCACCACGTCTTAAGCCCTTCAATCGGTACTTGACCATTGCAAGCGCGAGCAAATATATCTGCTATATTGCTCTTCTTTAGCTCCTCTAAATCTACTCCAAAATGAAATACTTCAACATGAGTCTCATTAAAAGAGCGTTGTAGATTATCTACGGCTTCATTAAATTCATTGGGAACTACGGTGTGTCCATCCTTCTTTTCAACGAATGACGACGCCCACTTCTTTACCGGACGATAACCTTCTGACATTAAAGCCATCATCTGATCAACGGTCATACCAACACACTTGCGATAGTCTCTTTCGACACTCATCTTCAGCTCCGGTATCTGACGCTTCTTTTTGTTTTCGTCTTGGAATTTTAAACCAACATCCAAGTAGATGTGAACGTCAACCATTTCGCCATCTATCTTGTAGAGAAGCGTATTGTTATCGATCAACAACTTTTTAATTGGATATTCATTTTTCTGCTCAGCCAATACCGGTTGTTCCGGTGCTGGCTTTGCCTCATCTAGTGTTTTTTTTCTATATACCATAAAATTACTTTGCTTGAGCCATCATCATAGCGGCTTGCTGTTGTTGCATTTGTTGCTGAACTTGTTCGGTCTCCTCCTTAGAACGCAATAGCTTTGCAGGAGAACCGGTCTGTTCAAATATGTACGTCGGCAAATCCTCAGTGCGTACATACTGCTGAATCAATGATGGATCGATTTGTGCTATCGTTCCCAATGCTGTCGTCAAAGAGTTCAAGTCATTCATGAACTGTACACGACCAATAGGGGACAATATCTTTAATGTGGTTGTTCTTGGGTCAATCTTGGACAACTCAGGTGGCAACTCAATAGAGCCCACCTTAATGAGTATATCCAAACAATTTTGTATGATCTTCCACAAGAACTGAAATTGGATACGACCCACAACACCCGCAAAAATCTGTAACTGCCGTTGTGCTATATACTGAACCTGAGTAGCCGTCATTCGCGGGTCGTTAGGGATCGTAAAGTCTAATGCAGTCTCCTTAATTGCCTGTTGCAACTCCTGGATATGCATCTGTTCAATCTGGGGATTTCCTGCCGGTTGTAATGGCTGGATTGCTCCCTGCTCTTGTACTGGAATAACTGAATTTGGTCTAATCTTAACCATAGCAGGGTTAATTAGCTTGGATACCACAACTGTATATGGACCCATGCCGTATAGCTGTAGCCATTGTTGCTTTAACTTCGTTAATCCTTCAAGCTCTTCTGCATCTGGCAAAAGTTTTGTGAGCAACCCGCGTCCGACATTCTCACCCTGACGTAATGACCAAAAGAATACTACAAATGGATTTTCCTCAAGTCGAGTCTCAAAAGCAATTTTGTCATTGTATATGACCATGTAATGCCAACGAACAAACCGAGTCATCCCATTCTCTGCTTTAATGAATTTCGGATCAATTACACAAGCTTCCAGTACTTCTATTTCGCAATCCATCTCTTCATTGTTATCGCTATCCAATACTGAATAATCAAAGCCAGGAAAGGTATATTCTATCTGACTATAGCGCAATTTCTGTTTACGGAATACCGCCGTTATCTTCTGTTGTGGGGACAATTCTACTGCTATGTCTAGGGGCGGTATTGCCGTAAAGTCTAATGGAGAAGCACTGTCAAAATAGTCACCACTATGCTGGACCAATAGACAACCCATGCCAACAAATATATCATGGGCGAATTGGTCTATGATAGAATAGAAATTGGATTGATTTAATGCACTAAAGAATTTGTCTGTTATCTTCTGATATTCTGCCGTAAGCTTTTCATCAATTTCTTGAATTACTTGCTTCTGTTCAGCTTCAGACATCATATCCCAAGTATTGGTAGATTGTCTTGCCAAATACTCCACGAGCTCATCGGATGGGGCTAATTCCATCCAACGAGTCTGAGGAGGACAGATTGTAGAAACAAAAGTATTTACAAACGCATCGGCTGCTCTGGAAACAGTTGAATCAAATACATTCGGCTGACCCGTTTGTCCATGAAAAGCACCCGGCTGAGTATTATTGTAGTTAGGAGCACACAATTCATATGCTCTTTTGTACATTGAAAAAAAGGTTTCAGCTCCGCCTTTAGCCTTATTGTATCTCTTCTTGATGTTCTCTACGATCTTTTCCATTGATAGTGTCCTCTAAATCTTTAATTCTTTGCAATGTTTTTGAAGCACGCTTTAAAAAGTTCCTCTTTTTGCAGTATTCTTTAAGTGTATCTGAATCTTCTCCTATTATAAACGAGCAATCTTTACATGATTTTTTTACAAAAGCTCTAAAATATATTATCGAATTACTTCCAACGGCAATATTATCCATCACCATAGAGCTTGTATAAAACCTTACATTGTCTCCAACAGTAACGTTACTGTGTAAGCATGCTTGAGGAAACAACAAGCAGTTATCTCCCATAATCACATCATGTCCAACGCCACTTAAACAAGAAAAGAAACAATTCTTTCCTATTTTAGCATCATGTAAAAAGCCTCGTTCTATAACAACAAATGGCTTAAAACAACAGCCATCTCCTATAAAAAGCTTTTTGTCAAACCTTTCATCGTCTGGAGAAGCATCCCAAACAGAGGGTGTTTCTCCTATGACACAGTTTTCTCCAACAATAACATTGTCTCCAATGATTACATTTTTTCGAATAACCGTATTATCTCCTATGCAACAATTATCTCCTATAATTGCTGTTGGATCTATCTTACAGTTATTCCCTATGAAATTCATCCCAACAAAGTATTAAGGCTTCCGTAATACTCATCTTCGCCCCAACCACGACGACGACCACGTTGCATTCTTTGCTGAAGTCTTGCCATACGTTCAGTTTCAATATTTAACTCTGAACGTCTTGTTGAAGCAATAGAAGCGGCTCTACGTCTCATTTCAACGTTTTGACGCGATACTTCAGCTTGCTGGTTAGCCATATATGCTTTCTGATTATTATAAAAATCTTCTTGCATTTGACGCATTTTAGCAGCTTCATTCATCTTCATGCCTGTATAGCCACCAACTGCACCACCAAGCAATGCAGACTTAGAAACAGTACCTAAAGAACCAAGACTTGCCGATCCGCTTAACGCACCAGTAGTAGGCGCAAGAAGTCCACCCAAAGCAGCACCTCCTAAAGCAGGTAATGCAACACGACGTACGTCTTTATTTACTGCAGAAGCAACACCCAAACCCATAGCGGCTGTCCCTGCAACCGTAGCTGCAGTTCCACTGAACCCTAAAAAACCGCCAACAGCACTAGCAATAGGTGCTAAGAAACCCATATTAACCCTCCAACAATTTCTCTCCTAAGTATTCTTTTAATTCTTTGATTGCGTCGTCTAAAGAATAAACGACGACGCACTTATAACCATGTAAAGAAAGTTTATTCATGGTTTCTTTCTGTTTTGGTGAGACATGTCCTTTCTCAGACTTAACCTCCATAAACAGCCCATGAAAACCATTGGACGCTATAGGAAAAAACAGGTCTGGAACTCCAGGCAACAATCCTTCTCGTGTTAATCTGATCCTGTTAGATGATTGAACATCAGCTCCATTCGGAATTGAAAACACATCAATTTTGCAAAGCTTAGCATACTTTACAATGTTTTGTTGTATTTTCGATTCGAGATATAACATGTGTCCTTATAGTGTCCTTAAGGTGTAAAACAAACACCTCTTTATTTTATTATGACATAAAAACGAAACAATGCAATAAAAACTATCAAATAAACTATCAAATAAT
>JBGUIU010000320.1:0-18056 GCA_045113275.1 Paludibacteraceae bacterium | reverse complement strand
TGTTTTCTGCAGAAAAAGTGGGGGAATTTATATAATGGAACCTCTGAGAGCCAGTATTTATGCGGCTCGGAGATTCCGAGAGTCTATAGAAGATTTAGGAGGAAAACATGAGTAAGGTCAAATTATTTGAGAAGATTGCATCCGATAGTATTATGGATAGGAGATTTTTGATATTATGTATGTATGATCGAGGCTTATCGAAGAGAAATTGGACAGAATACAGAAATCTAAAGAGCTATATTTAATACTAAACGCTACTGTAGTGCTGATAGTTAGAGATTAATAGTTAAAAATGGTATTAAATTGTGGTATCTATATTAAGCAATAGGTGGGAGATTACAACTAATGGATTTCGTAAAGCGCACATGCCCTTTCAATATTAAGAGTACAGAAGGTGATAAATCGTCATTGACTATTCAATTCAGCAAAGAAGTCACAGCTGTCTGTTTTTTTCATTTCTGTAAAGATATTCAGGATTTCTGTGAAAGTGGAAAAAGAGATGGAACTGATATTAAAAAAGTGCTTTTTGATTTAAAGCAAGTCAATTGGTTTGATACTCTTGCTCTTGGCTATTTACTTATGTTTGCGTGGAGGGCAAAACACCAAGCGAGAATCAAATGTTATTTTGAAATTTCTGAGAATCCTGCATTCCAATCGTTTCTATGGGATAATGGGTTTTTAAAATATATGCTAGCAGAAACGAAACAAACTGAATATATTTCTCGCGTGCCCTATTCTAAGATTCACAAATGCTTTTTTCCGTTTCGCATTATTCTTCGAGAATCTGAAATAGAAGATATCTTGAATGAAGTAAAAAATCAAATGGTAAATTCTTTTTCTAGCACTACAAATGCGGAGGAGCTTGATCATTCGATAAATAAAGTGATGTATTTCCTACAAGAAACACTTGAGAATGTCTACAAACATGCTTATAGAAAAAAAACGGATGATCCTAATCCATGCATGGTATTGATTAAGCATGTTAATGCCAAAGGGATTGATGACGTTGATAAATATGAGAAAAACTATATTTCAAATACCCCATATATTCACAGTGATTTATTTGAGAGTAAAGAATCTTATTTAGAAATATATGTTGCTGATATTGGTATAGGTATTCGTAAATCTTTTTTGCAGGATCCAGACGGAAAAGATGCTGGTATATCTGATGCTAATATTATTGATTATATTTTATCTGAAGGAAAACGATCTAATAGAATCATGTCTTCTTCTCAAGATACAAAGTATGGTGGGTTATATGATATTTTTAATTTGTTTCATGAAGAACAGGATTCTTTGGGGTTAAAGTCTGATAGTTCTTGGTTTTATGATAAACAAGAGAATGGTCGCATCAACACAGAAGAGTATTACGGCTCCTACTGTAGGTTGATGCATGGTTTCGCTTTAGTTGGGGCCATTCAGATTAAGAGACCAGTAATTGAAAGCTACCCATTAGAAAATGTTTTAAAAGATCGAATGAAAAAATGGAAAAATACTTTGTTTACGGAAGTATTGAGAAAAGAAGTTTTGGATAAAGTAAAGAGAAAAGACTATAGACTGAATTTAAATTTAAAACAACCAGAAAGTGCAGAGATTACGGCCATATATCCCGAACGATTTTTTTCTAAAGCTCAGATTGTAAACAGTATTTTGATGGATAAAAATGAAACTATATATATTGCAGGGATTCAAGAAAGGGAGCAAAGGAAATACCAGTCCATAGTTGAGCGTTTGAGTAGTAATAGGTTCAAAGGAATCCACAGGATTATTTTGGTTACCGATACTTTATATGTCTATGTTTATACGTTATTAGATGATACATTTACATTATCTTGGAGAGATACGAAAAAGCATATTTTGAATGATAAATGTGATAGAATTTCTGAGTCATATTTGGCGTATTTGCGTTTTGAACGTTACTATAATTCACTTTGTATATGGAGACTTTTGAAACAAGTGAATTCAAAAGTATATCTTAATAAAACTGTTTATTGGAATGATACGTTGCCCCTGAATGGATATCTTGATTTTTCTCAATTAATGCTTGAGCCTGTATGTAGAGATTTTTGTATTAGGAGATTGCTAGCATTACATTCCTTGGAGAATGACATATATTTTAAAAGTATTGATCGATTTACAGAGGAAATTTGTGAACAGGCTAATTATCAGTTGGGAAATTCTCCTAATAGTCTTCCAATATTTATAGGAAGTGTTTATGTCTCTGGGTCATCTTCACGTATCGAATCCAGTGATAATGACATTTTCTATTTTTTCAAGCATGAGCATAGTATAGACGACAATGCTCTATTTATGTTTACATGGGCAACGAACAAGAAGTTTATTGATGAAGCTTTTCCAAGCACACTATACGCTAAAACTGATTATCGTCGTGTAGGGGTATCTCCTTTTGTAGCCTCTGGGGGAGCATATTTCTGGGCTGATAATCATTATAAGAATCATAATTCAGAATATCTACTGCGGCAAAGTGAATTGTATACAGTTCTTCAAAGAAGAATTGGTGTACACCCAGCAACGTTCCATATTGGACATTTTGACTGCTTGAATCACCATGATCTATTTGGTATTCGTATGAATTCTCTGTTTAATGCTGATATGATGCTTCATCAGTTTTTACATAGATATGAAAATGATTCATGTTTTGATTTTCTGGTGACAGAAATAATTTACGGTCTTTGTGGCAAATGTGTTAAAAGAGATCTCAAACAGGAAGTATTAAATCCTAATATTGCAAAGGGAAAGCTAGATGCCGTTATACAAAAATGTATTGATGGCCTTGGTAAACCTAGAAAGAAGAAGATGGGTTTTATCGTTTATCTTTATGATTTCCAAACTGCAGAAATTATGGAAAAGATAACAGATTTATTATCAGAAGAATATCGTCAGAGAATAATCCCAATTATTCCAGTAGATAGAGAGTATACTGAATCTTCACTTCTGGTCTCTCCCTTGCTACTTGAACGTTTACAAGATGTTATTCAGAGACTTAATCGAATAAATGTTGAACGATTTAATACAAAAGATGTTAATGCTACCTTGTTCATATCGACAGCCTTTTCGTTAAGAGTAAGGGATGAAATTCAGCTGATTCTTGAAAATCTAGGAGTTTCTAGTGTCTCAACTTTGACATTACTGGATCGACAGAGAGTTGTTTTAAAAAGTGATTTGTCTAGGAATTCAAAGTCATATGGTAGAATTGATTTGCCGAGTTTAGGAACACACACAGCTTGTCCTGTTTGTAATGGACGATACCAATTGGCTGTTATGCTAAACGATTTGATTAGTATAGACATTAGAGATCGGCTTAATGAGATCTTAAAATGCTGGGAGAAGATAAAAGAATCAGATAATTATTATGGGAAAGGGATTAAGGCTGAGGAGATAATACTTTCCAATGAAACGAAGGGATTTATATCTGAGATTGGGATGCATTATAATCAGGGGGAATATAGTATATGGACAAATGCTGCTTTAGCAACGTTTGCTGAAGAATACTCAACGATTACATCCAGTTCGGAGTTTATTACGCGTTGCTTAAACTTAGATGTTCTTGCTGTGAATTCAAAAGGAGAACCAGACCTAGAAACATCTGGAAAGTTGAAAATATTGTTGGTCTGTGTATATCTGCTATCATCGGGGACATCTAAGACTTCAGATAAGTTGATAGTTAACTATATTGAAACACTGTATGTACTTATTGAAACGCAGCCGTATGTGTCAGAATACACTGGATTAGCAGTTATTACAATAAGCTCCTTGCCAGATGCTTTCAAAAAACGCATGTTTAAGTTCTTATCAAAAAGAACAAATAAACAATATTTGAATTATGATGCATTATTAGTTCATCTAACTATCTATTATTGGTTACACAATAGAGAAAACGATATTGCAAACCAGGATTACGAAAGTATGATAAGGTGTTACTTTAAGTCTGGAAAAGCTAAACTTGATTTGTTATATGATATGTTCCTATATTCGGAACGGGAATATGAACAGTCTCATGTCCAAGCACTGGCTCAGATTGCTGCTTCTGATAATCTGGATTTGTATACATATAAAAAAGGTTTACAATACGTAGAGAAAATATTGGAAATTGTACAAGCAAAAGATTATGAACAATTGTTTCATGAACCAAACGTTTTTTGCTCTGCAAGAGATTGTCTTATACTGCAACTGGAGACTTTAAAAGAAGAACTTAGTGGATTTGATAATCTGACTTCTGTAGAACAAAAACAAAAAGTGATGTGTCTGGTTAAAAAACTGACAGATACATTACATGATATTAATTCTTCCAGTGTTTACTTGCGAGTTCCAGCAAATGAAAAAGATAAATATGCTGTGATGAAGTGGTTAGATTATTGTAAAGATAACGCATATCAACGCTTGCCTAAGTGCTATCATCATGAGGA
Organism: Paludibacteraceae bacterium; assembly: GCA_045113275.1. Lineage (GTDB taxonomy): Bacteria > Bacteroidota > Bacteroidia > Bacteroidales > Paludibacteraceae > UBA1181. The sequence goes on along the minus strand of JBGUIU010000320.1, from coordinate 13,629 downwards.
TATTATTATTTCGTTGCCAATGGATGCAAATGTATATAGTAATCCAAGGCTTATTAAGGAAAGACCTTGGTTTTATACCTTTAAGGATGTTACTGAAGAGATTATTAATATTTATGTTGATATGTTGAAGGGAGCGAGCGGAGAATTAATTGATAATGGAATTACGAGCAGTGAAAAAAGAGGACGGTCGTGCTTGGGAATTATTAAATTTAGCTTTAAAGAGTATTATGCGGAATTAACATTTTATAATGCAACAGATACTGAAAAATCAATAGAAAGTATTCGTAAGATAAAAGCATCTAAACATAGTCGCTCATCTTTGATGGTATTCAGAGAATTTGATCAGAAGTTTAAGCATATTGGAATAGAAGCGAAAGCCTTAAATTGGGATTATGTACAAAATACTTTCAAGAAATGTGTAGTAGATACTGAAATGAAAATTTTTAGTGCAACTGTAAAGATTCCATACATTGATATGGGTTCTTCAATGTATGATTTATAGAAGGAGAAAACATGGAAAAATACAATATAGTGATTATCGATGATCAATATACGTCCAGGGCAATTTCTTATAATAATTTTTTAACAAAAGAGGTTGAAAACGTAGATATCGAATTTGAAATTCTTCCTGGAGAATCTGTTTTAGATGTGAAGACCATATTGAGAGACAAATATGATAAAATTGATGCGTTTTTTATAGATGTAAAATTAGAGGAGTATAGTTGGAACGGCTATGAAAAAGATGGTTTGCGTGGCTTTTCCATTATAATGAAGTGGATTGAGGATACGTATAAAAACACAGTAATTCCGCCTTGTTTTATAATAAGTAAGGATTGGGAAGATCCTAAACTTTTAATTAGAATAAGCAAAAACTTTAGCGCAATAGATTCACACATTAATCCATCTGGTTATTATCGGTTTCAAGATTTGGAAGCAATTTATGAAAGCGCTAATATGGTAGATAGTAACGGAGATATCACTCCTATTGGCTTACAGGAGGAACGCAGTTTTATAAAGACAGAGATTGAAAAAGTAAGAAAAGAAAAGTTCAACACACTCAGTCCGGTTGATGCAGTTATTATATTTGCTGTACCAGATGAAAGAGATGCAGCCTATAAAATATTTGAGCTAGATGTGGGAAATGATAAATATTTGAATAGATATGGATTAGTGTATCAGGATGTGATGATTGACGGGAAACATATAGTTTTTGTAATTCAAAATGAGATGGGTATGACAGAGGCATCGAGAGTTACAACATCTTCTTTGTTGGCATTTAAACCGCGCATTGTCATAATGGTCGGTATTTGTGCAGGTGATAAAAATGAGTTGAAGTTAGGAGATATAATTATTGCACGAGAAACATTCGATTATGCAATTGGGAAATTGAAAAAACAGGAGCTTTCTGATGGTAGCATAAAAGAATACATTACACATCGGTCATATCGTGTACAGACTGATTCCAAGTTAAGTAGGTTTTTAAGCCAGATGAGTTCAAAGCAAAATACAAAGGGACTAATGAGAGTGATTAGTGATAAATTTTACGATGATGATAATCCGGATAATATTAATAGCATTTATGTAAGTCCGCTGGCATCTGGACCTTGGGTTGTAGATACAGAGTCAATTTTTACGGAAATTGAAGGGGTCATCAATGATAAATGCTTTGCATTAGATATGGAAGCGTATGCCGTTAGTCAAGCAGCAACAACACTGGGTGTTCCTTCGTTGATTATTAAATCGGTGCAGGACTATGCTAATGGAAATAAAAGAGCAGATGAAGCGAAAGCGCGTAAGTTTGCTTCATTTGCAAGCGCATATTTTGTAAAGCTTACTTTAAATGATATAATCTCATGTTTGAATCCTGAAGAGATTAAAGTTGTAGAGTAGGATGAAATGAAAAAAATTGGTGATGTGAGCTAAGGTTAATGCTAATGGTGTAAACAGTGATTGGTTTGATGTTTATAATGCGGATGACATTTTTTGAACAATAGAATAAACCACTGTTTGCGTTGGAGATAAAGCAAAAGTATTCGCATCAAAATAGATAATCATGTGGATAATTTACTTTATGATATAGTAATATAATTATATTGGGCAATTGTGATTTTTTAGAAAGGAAAAGTGCTGTAATCAAGCTATAACAGCACATATATAAAATATGAAAATATCGCCGCATTTGTTGTACCCGACAATTTCATTTACTGTTATAGACAAGGATAAGCTAGACCAAACTATTGTAGCTATTGACTGTGCTGTGGAATTACCTCCTGTGGAAGTTATTGAATATGAATCTCACTATTATATTGTTATGGGGCATTACATAATGCTTGCGAGTTGCATTGCTAAAGTTGATTTTATAGATGTAGAAATTATTGATTATCGAACTCTTAATGGATGGAAGACAGCTAAGCAGATTGAAGAGAATCTCCAGGCTATTAGTGTTTCTACATTATACGACTTTGAAGCGGTAGGTGGATTTCAATATTCGGTTTATCCGCAGTATTATCGGAGGTAAAGATGTATTTTATACAATTGGCAGATATGCATATTGGATCACCGAATGCATCATCGAAACCTGAAAAAGAAATTGTTGCAGACAGTATACAGCATATTAATAAGTTTTTAAGTGATGGAGAAGAACTCTGTATAGTATTAAACGGAGACGTTATAGACAGTAGTGGAGCTCCTTTTTCTGAAGAAGAAGTATTACGCCGGTATAATGAGGCAGTAGCTTTGTTTTCAATGTATCGAGACGAACTTGAAAACAATCATCATGTATCTTATGTATTCAGTATTGGTAATCATGATATAACTCATAAAAAGGAGTACTTAGATTTTGTAAAGGCATTTGATCCTAATTTGGATGAGAATGCTGTTTCCTCACAATACAAAAAAGAATTTCCGGATGAGAATTTAACTATGGTAATGGTTAACTCCTGCTTCGGAGATCAATACCAAGAAGGCAGGATAGATTATTCAAAACTAGAAGAGTGTCTGAAAAGTATACCTCCCCAAAATAATAAAATATTAGTAATGCATCATACTATAATGAGTATGGATGATGGCGATAAATCTTCTTTAAAGAATGCGGCTAAACTATTGGAGCTCATTGATGATTATAAAATAAGTGCAGTCTTTCATGGTCATATTCACGGTAGAGAAATACTAAGTATTGGAAATATCAGATGTAAACTTGTTGGTGTTGGAGCCCTTTTCAGTCGTAATAACCCTGACGTAAATTCGCAATTTAATATTATTAGATATCATAAAAATGTATTTGATAGTATAAATAATCTTAGGTATATTGCGGATGGTTCCGGAAAATGTGATAGATGGGATCAAAAAAATATTAACAAAAAGAATGATGAATATCATTTTAAGGGAACGAACTGGGCAGAAATATATGTTCCTCTCATGAATACATTAGAATCGGTTGGGATTATATATAATGTGACGTTGAATGTTCATACCACATACACCGAGTACTGTCATGATCTGCAAAGTGCATTCGCAAATGATAAATTAGTATTAGGAAAGAAACAGTTTGATTATCAGATACTGGCGGAAATGTGGGAAAACACTGAAGTGCCAGATGAATTATATTTTAATCATGGCTCGAAATTTACTGTTGATGATAGGCATGGAATTGAATATATTGCGGAGCAATTAAAACAGAAGAATACCAGCAGTCGTGCTGTTCTATCAACAAGCAATGAAAAGTATATTGTTAAGTCCTATAATGATGAACAAAAATATATGTTACCGTCATTGCTATCAATACAGTTTAGTAAAGATACGGATTTGAAGACAATACATGTACATATGCATCTTAGGGCTTTAGAAGCAGGTCGCTTTTTGAAGATAAATATGTGGGAAATATACTATTTGCTACGTAAGCTGGTTGCATTGGGAATTAGTTTTAGCGACGTTGATATTACAATTTCTGCATTTCGGGTGAGAGTTAAAAAGAATTTCAGCTGCTTTATAAAATCGGATATAGATAGAGATGATATAAAAGTGTCACTTTATGTCGCTCATAAAAAGATATCTAAGATTATTGAAATGTTGGAAGAGAAAAAAGTAGCAATGGAAACAATAATCCATTCAGCAGGTATTAATGCCCTTTATAAAAGCATTAAAGAAAACATGGCACTTAGCCCAGAGTCTTATACAGAAGAGATACTTATTAAGCTAGAAAATGTAAAAGAGCAATATAAAGAGCTTGATCGCTTACATAGCGTAAAATCCGTTAATTCTGAAGCTGAAGAAAAATGCGAAAGGGAAATCATAAAGAATATTGATGGAGTAATTGCTTGTTTGGAGCAATTAGATAAGTAGGATAAGAAATGACATTGAAAGAATTGGTAAAAATACAACAAGAGTTTGATTCAAGTCATACTGGAAAATATGATTGGGACAAGGCAATCGATAATGATCCTGAGATGTTGGGATTTTTAGTGTTATGATTATGTGGTGAAGCTGCTAACTTGGTGAAAAAATAATTCGTGGCGATTTTATGCTTTCTGAAAAGAAGACGGAAGTTGTAAGTGAGCTTGTTGATGTTATGATTTATCTGCTTAAGCTTTCATATCAGATAGGATTTGACTTAGAAGACGAGTACATTAAGAAGATTAGTATAAATAAAGGTGGGTTTATCAAGTATGAAAAATGAAGTTAATACTTTGAAAGGTCGCTTCATTGCTTTTGAAGGAATTGATGGGAGTGGAAAAAGTACTCAAATTAATCTTTTAAATAAGAAACTAACTCAAAAGGGTATAATGTGTTATTCGACTATGGAGCCAACGGATTCGCCTTTTGGGTCCTTAATTCATCAGATAATGATCGGTAGAATAAAGACGGATAACAGAGTAATTGCGGAGATGTTTGTTGCTGATAGGCTGGATCATCTTTTAAATGATGTAAATGGAATACTCTATAAAATTAATGAGGGGACAACCGTTATCACCGATAGATATTACTTCTCATCATATGCATATCATAGTATAGATATGCCAATGGATGACATCATTGCTGCAAATGAAGTAAATGGTCGAATATTAAGACCAACAATAAATGTTTTCATTGATACATCTCCGGATGTTGCTATAGAACGCATAGTTAAAAGTCGCTTTCATCCAGAATTATTTGAAAAAAAATCTAGACTAATAAAGGTTAGAGAAAAATACTTAGAAGCTTTTGAAAAACGAAAAGCGATAGAAAATTACGTCATAATTGACGGCGATAGATCAATACGAGAGATATCAGAGGATATATGGAGTAGTGTAGAAAAATACTTTAGGTAAGGATATGAGTGAACTGATTACAGGAGATGTATTTGATGTTATTTATTCAAAAGTATATGGTTTACTTTTGGATAAAGGGATTCCAGGTGTTGATAGCAGGGTAGGTGAAACCGTCGAAGTTCTTCACGTCGCCCTGACCTTGAATAATCCTAGACAAAGGTGGTGTACGTGTCGTAATCCTGCCATAAGTCCTGCATATAGTTTCGCAGAATTGATATATACATTGTCGGGTTCATCAGAATCTGCCATTATTAATAAATGGAATCCAGCTCTACCCAAATTTCAGGGTTATTCAGAAAACTATCCAGGCGCATATGGGATGCGCCTAAGGCGTCATTTTGGATTTGACCAGTTAGAACGTGCTTATGAATCATTAGCTGGGAATGCTGCTTCTAGGCAAGTGGTTTTAGAAATATGGAGTCCCATTATGGATCTTCCTAAAAAAAAGGGGCAACCAAATAATCTTGATATTCCTTGCAATATATGTTCTATGTTAAAGATTCGGGATGGTCGTTTATACTGGACACAAATTATGCGTAGTAATGATTTTATTCTGGGATTGCCATATGATGTTTTATTGTTTTCCTCAATTCATGAAATATTTGCTGGATGGTTATCATGTGATGTTGGTGAGTACGTTCACTTTAGTGATAGTTTACATATGTATGATAATACTATAACTATTGGACCTCAATCCGAAGAGATAAATAAAGATGAATTGCGGCTTGAGAAAACTGAATCAGATAAAGTATTAAAAGAACTATTCCAGAAAATGTGTGAGTTAGGCGATTCTGAGTCAATCAATACTTTAGTTCGGTATCATTTAAATTATAGAGGACTTCCAGGGGCGTATCACAACATCCTTATGGTTCTTTGTGCATATGCTGCGTACAAAAACAATAAAAAAAATACAGAAATAGTCGAAATGTGCTTAGATGCATGTAACAATCGACTCTATTCAACGTTGACAAAAAAGTGGATTGATTCACATTGAAGGTTGTATATAGTGTAGCATTCAAGTTTATTGTTGTTTTATAGAGGGAACTGATTTTAAAAAAGTCGTCAGTATCAGAGATGGTAACGGGGAACTATATTCTAAGTAGCAGATTTGTGAAGTCCTTAAAGGATTTTCTTAACATGCTTCTTTGATGATTTTGAAGAACTGAATGTTTCTTGACTTATACATGACGGAATCGGAAGTTACGAATAGATTAACCAAGATAATGGGTGGGAGCGTGACTTTCTGGTTTAACGATATAAGCGTAATTGCCATAGGCAAATTTGCTGAGTTCGTAACGCTAAAAGGGAATGCTGCGACATTAATTATGGGAGTGTATATGAAGGACATTAATGACACATTTGATAACAGAAATATCCGGAAAAGCATTCAGTGACATGTCTCGTGTATATAACGGAGGATCACCATGTGATCTTAAAAGGAGCTGCCGGCAGTGGAAAAACATATCTGTCCAATGCCCTTGGCATGGCGGCATGTCGAAGCTATCTCAGTGTAAGGTATGTTCGGCTTCCTGATCTGCTTGGGGAACTTTCGATTGCCCATGGGGAGGGGACCTTTGAGAAAACGATACGCGCTTACCACAAAGTGCGCCTTCTCATACTGGACGAATTCCTGCTTGCACCCCTGAATAGTGAACAGTGCCGTGACCTTCTTGAAATCATCGAATCCAGAAGCGTCAAAGGTTCCGTAATCTTCTGCACGCAGTTCGGGACAGAAGGATGGCTGGATCGTCTGGGAACCGGCGAGGACGCAACGGTTGCTGAAGCGATCATTGACCGGATTCGCCCGAATGCATATGAGATCTTCATAGACGGAAAAGTCTCCATGCGGGAACGTCATGGTCTGAAAGCCTCCAGGGGAGGTGATCAGTAACAGTCAAATGCTACGCCCCCGGGTAATAAAAACACCGCATTTTCAGCGGCGCTTATAACACTCCTCTGGAAGAACGTTTGACCACGGAAGAAGATCATCTAACTTTGAGGAATCTATATTTCCATTTTCGTCCATCTGTTTTGGCAGCTCTGTCAGAAGATGTACGAAGTAATAATAAGGCTTTAAACCGTTGGCTTTGGCACTTTCTGCCAGACTGTAACAGATTGCGCTGGCATTAGCCCCTTTTATTGAGTTGATCAGAACCCAGTTCTTTTTTCCAACACAGAAGGGACGGATAGCTCTTTCAAATTATTATGCGAATGTTCGCATAATTACTAAGGAAAGAACCGAAGGTGGTTTGAATAAGGGGGCACATTTATTGCCCCTTTATTCAAACCACTTTTGGTTTTTCCGAATTGAACAATATCGCGGCCAGCATGGAGATTCAATCTTTCCATCTTCCGTCAACTGGTGCGTATGTAATCGTTTCCAACCAGTCTCATTTCTGATTTTTATTTTATTCAGGACATACTGCCCCCTTTCCCCCAGATGAACTGTGTCTATTCTATATAGGCTCATTCTGTAATCAGGCACTATTGTTCTGATATCCACGCCGCTGGCCGGGCTCATAGGACATGGTATCTCCACAATTAGGACATTTTGTAACATCTATCTTGTACAGTATCCGGATCGCCCGCACTTTATCGTCTTTCCGGAAACGCCTCAGAAACTCCCGGCAGCCGATAAGATTCCTGCATAGCGGGATCAGCCTGCGCTTCTTTTGATTGCTGAGCAGGCCGTAGTGGCGTATTCTGACAAATCTTCCGGGAGGGACATGCATCAGGAACCTGCGTACGAATTCCACCCCGTCCAGAGTAAGTTCTTTCCATACCCCGCCATTTCTATAGTCCTTTACCCGGAACGTTACGCCCTTCTCATCCATGCGAAGTATCCGGCTGTTGCTGATAGCTATACGGTGGGTATAGCGCCCAAGATAATGCATAACACTTTCAGCACCGGCAAATGACTCCCTGATGTCGGTCACCCAGTCCTTCTGGTAACACAGGTCCATCAGATCTCGGTATTCATAATGGTTACGATACTTCTCGGCTTCTCCGGCATAGCAAAGCTTCCCTTCCTTATGCAGCTCTTTTAAACCGGAAAGGAATTTTCCTTTGAAAACTTTGGCAATTGCCTTTCCGGGCAGGAAGAAACCTTCCCTTTTCTGGTTCCAGTTCCCGTCTGCATCCAGTCCTCCGCCTGTGCATAACACATGTATGTGCGGATGGTAAGAGAGATTGGAAGACCATGTATGCATGACACTGATAAAACCCGGCGTCCCTCCCAAATGCGCAGGATTTCCGGAAAGTTCCATGACGGTTTCCGCGACCGTATGGAAGAACAGGGAATACATCTCCTTCTGGTTACAGTAGATCAACGGGTTCAGTTCAGAGGGACAAGTGAAAACGATATGATAGTAATCAATATCCAGCACGTGTTCATTCTGGGCGTCGATCCATAGCTCGTTCGACAGGGCCTGGCACATCGGGCAGGACCTGTCCCTGCAGGAATTGTTGTGGAACTGTACATGGCCGCAGCTGCTGCATCTGGAAACATTTACCCCATAAGCCCCTGTCTTACAGTTCAGGATGTGGCGGACCACTTTTTCCTGCTGCGTGTTCGGCACATAGGAATCAAGATATCCCGGGTAGAATCTCTGCAGCACATCCTGCATGGTCGGTCTGTCACCCATTGCACACGCCCTCCGTATCTGAAGGAGCAAATGTGTCGTATGGGCTCCTGATTCCCATGAGCGCTTTGGATGTCATCTGGAGATATACATCCGTAGATCCCGGACTGCGGTGTCCAAGGAGCTGCTGGATAAAGGTGTGGCTGACGCCGTCTTCGAGAGCATGACATGCAAAACTGTGGCGGAGCGTATGCGGGGTCACGCCTTCAGGAAGGCCTAATGCCCGGGCATGTGCCTTGACGAACTGTTCAACGGTGCTGGTCGTGAGCGGTTCGTCCCTGACTGTGCTCGGGAAGAGCCATCCCATCGGGCGGCCGTAACGATACCAGTACTCCGTAAGGATCTCCAGATTGCGGTCGCTGAGTATCGTATAGCGGTCCTGCCTGTTCTTCGAAACCGGCACATGGATCATCTTTTTTGACCTGCTGATGTCTTCATAGCGCAGGCGGCAAACTTCACTCACCCTCAGACCGGATGAATACATCGTTGCGGTAATGGCCTTATGCTTATAATTATCCATGGAATCGATCAGCATTCCGACCTGTTCCCTGGTAAGGACGACAGGGAGATAGCGGTCCCTCTTCATTTTGGGAAGCTTTTTAGGATCCCAGACATAGCCGAGGGTGTATTCAAAAAAGAAACGGACAGCCGCTGTATAGACGTTAATTGTAGATGCCTTCTTTGATTCATTGTCCATCATGTGGAAGACGAACTTCCGTATGTCCGCGTATGTGACATCCATGGCATCTTTTCCGGTGAAGTCCAGGAACCTTACAACAAAACGGTAATAATCTTCACGGGTATTCTTTGCATAATTTTTGAGCCGCAGGTCTTCCTTAAGTCTCTGCAGATATACTTCATTCATGATTTTCCTCCATAATTGAGCTTCATCTAAAGTGACAGTTCAATTATTATGGAGGTGCATGGGCATAGTAAAAACTCTTGTCCGAAAGCATGATAAATGATATGATTCTGCTCATAGCAGTAGTGATAACGATCCTGTGTTTTATAAGGTCTGTTTTTTTGTGGTGAATCAACAATACCTTATCCAGGACTTATTTACTAATGCTTTTATCGATTTTAAGATGGATGCGAAACTTTGGCAGGCCATCGCGCAGCGATTTTGTTCAATATGAGAAATGGAAAGTCAGACAAAATGTAAAGCCATGGATTTGAACATAATAATCCGGCGGTTTTCCTTACCATAGCTTTACATTTTCTATTTTATAACGACTGTAGCCAGCCTAATAATGAGGTATCATTCTGCCACATAGGTACTTCGGCTCTCACGGTTTCAGGACATGTAGCTTCTATAGCCTTGCGCTTTTGTTCACTGTCACACCTGGCATAGATCTCAGTCGTAGAAATTTCTGAATGCCCCAGGAAGTCTCTGATATAGATCAGAGGAACACCTGCCTGTAGCATATGCATGCTTTTGCTATGCCTAAAGCCGTGAGGTGACACAGTATCAGGAATCAATTCAGGCTTTTCTTTACGGGCAAGCTCTACATATTTATTTAAGATATACGCTATCCCCGCTCTGGTGAGTTTTTCCTTCTTTCGGTTAGCGAAAAGCGGTATATTATGCCTGCTGCGATGGTTCGGATGGTAGATTTCAATGTACTTTGACAATAATAAAGCCGCTGGCTCCATTAAAGGAATTATACGTGTCTTCTGTCCTTTTCCCGTAAGACGTAGCGTTGCCGGTCTTTCTGCGCGAAAATCATCAACTTTCAGATCGGCGATTTCCTGCACCCGTGCAGCACTGTCGTACATAATAGTGAGGAGCGCGAGATCGCGAATCCCCTGTCTGGTTGTTGGATCGACTGTATCGAGAACGGCTTTCACACCTTCTAAGGATAAGTATTCCAATGTATGTTCAGGTTCCTTTTTTCGCGGTATGGATAGTATCTGCTGGCATTGATAAATATAATCCGGCGTCTGTGTCTGAATATATGAGAACAGGGACTTTATGGCTGCAAGCCGGATATTTCTTGTTGAGATTCCTACATTCCGTGTGCTTTCAAGCCAATCCAGGTAACCAATGATGACATCAGCAGTTAATATAGGGATGTCGACTTTTTCCAGCTTCAGATGCTTTACTTCATCACAGTATTTCAGCAGGAGGATGTATGTGTCCCGCTTTGAAGCAATCGTATTATAACTGGCTCCTTTTATCCCCGGAAGGAACACAGTAAGATAGCTGCTCATATATCTTGCAAAGCTGGTAGGGGTCAAGCTTTCACCTCAGGTATTGCAAAGGAACAGGCCTTCTCGACAGCAGAAAGGATCTCCGGGTAGACTTCCGCGGTCATCTTTAGGTACTGGCTGGTTGCAGTAAGCGATTCATGCCCCATGTATACGGAAAGATAAGGAAGCATGTCCGAAAGATCTATACCGTTTTTTGATGCTTCCTGGAGCACATGGCAGCAATGCGTATGCCTTATATCATGGATCCGGGGACCATACCCCTTCCCGCATGGGGAATACCTGCCTCAACAAGCAATTCACGAAATCTGAGATAAATGTTATGGTGGGAGCAGGGGTATCTTGTAATCCCAACAAAAAGATAATCTTCCGGGACATAAAAAGGGTGCATAACACTGCAGTAATCTCTCAAAATGCGCAGCATACTGTCAGAAACAGGGATAAGCCTGTCCTTGTCGAACTTGGCGCTTTCGATCAGTAGGGTGCCTTCAACGAGATCTACATTCTTGAGCTGGATATGAAGTGCCTCCATTACCCTGAGGCCGGTGCAGTACAGCAGCCGTATCAGGACAGGCATGACCAGATGCATGGTTGACCTTTTGTTTGGATATACTTTATTACTTGCAGCAAAGATTCGGTCCATTTCTTCATGAGTGAATATATACGCTGAATATTTAGATTTTCTATGCCTGATATAATCAAGATTAACTGGAATGTATGCATCATATCCGGACGAAAGCATGTAGAGCGCGAACTGCCGTATGCAGCTGACCCTCTGCATATGACTGTACCTTTCGGCCTCGTAAGGTTTCTTTTTGCACCAACTGTCCATCAGCTCTTTGGTCAGCACAGGGGATGATGTTTCCAAAGAACAGCAATAATCGTCAAACTGCTTGAGGTATACTGCTTCTGATATGTATTTATAACCACCGGCTCTCTTATAGGCAATGAAGTCATTGATAAATGTTGAAAAAACACTGCGGTATTCTGGCTGCTTCATATGCGGACACCCCCCAACCATACTCCTTCAAGAGGAGGTACATCCAATGCTATCCTGCGCAGGTGGGACATATCTACTTTCAGGTAGATCTTCGTAGCATCAGTACTGGAATGCGAAAGTGTTTCAGAGATTACCGGTAAAGGGACGTCTTTTTCAAGCATTTCGGTCGCAAGGCTTGCCCGTAATGCGTGCGGGCCATGTCTGCGTCCGGGATTGGCGATGATCCCGGCATCACGGAATGCTTTGGTCACGATGCTGTGCATGGCTGCCGGATTCAATTTCACATATGGTGCCTGCATCCTGAGGAAAATGTGCGGGCTTTGAGCACTCGGCCGTACATCCTTAAGGTATTTTCTGATTGCATTTCCCACATCGGCCGTCAAAGGAAGAACTGCAGCTTTTCCTGTTTTTTCAGTGATGAATTCTATGGTGTTCCTGCTCCAGTGAATGTTTGAGAACTCAAGGGCACAAATATCTGATGCGCGCATCCCGAGCCTGACCGCCATGAGGACCATTGCATAATTCCTGATACCCACTGCACTTGACTGGTTGAAAGATTCTAACATCCGGGCAATTTCATCAGCACTATATACAGAGGGTACTGTTTTTCTGCATCTTACGGTAAGGACAGATGAAGAATAGTCTTGTGAGAGATACTCATTTCCGTGAAGGTACTTCAGGAGTGCCCTTAATGAAGCAGTGACACTCTTCAACGTAGGAAGGTTCTTCTGTAAGGCGAGCCATTTCATGAAGTCCTGTATGACAGCGTGGTTAATAGCATCAAGGTTGTTAGAGCCGGATATCCGGAGGTATTCTGAAAAATAATTCAGTGTGGAAATATCCCTGTTTATGGTTGATAAGGCAAGACCTTGTTTTTTGCGCTCATCAATGAAACTCAAGAACGGTGATTCAAATGCGTCATGAAAGGTACAGGGCCAATACGTTTTCTGGCGATAAATGGACCTATCCTCCGCACAATGGATCAGGATAAAGACAGCCCTTTTTCTCCGCTTATCAATCGGGCGGAGTTTGGCAAACTTTTTATCCCCGGGTATACCGTACCTTTCAGATAAGAAATTCAATGCTTTTTCCTTGGTAAAAGCAAGACCACTCTCTGAAAGATACATATCCAGTGCCTTCCATGTTTGGGAAAGCTGCTCAATGTACTCTGATGTGATGCCATCCTGCTCCATCGCTTTCGTTACGGTTTCTACCAACTCTGCGACAGTATTGTATGTTTTCTGCTGGTTCATTTCTCCTCCTTTCAGGTTTCACTGTTGCCAGATAACCTAATTGTAAAGGAGAAAATGTAAAGCAAGAACAGCAAACAAAGTAAAGTTTAACAATGATTCCAGTCAGAGCTTTACATTTTGTCTGGCTTTCCATTTCTCATAACGGATGGCATTAATAAATACACAGTCCCTTTTGATCTGATCGGCGAGAAGGTTGACGTACGTGTGACCGCCGATACCGT
>JBGUIU010000319.1:0-1747 GCA_045113275.1 Paludibacteraceae bacterium | reverse complement strand
CAAGGAATTCAACTTTCTTTAAAAGAAAATTAAAAATTTAAAATTCTAAGAATATTGCGAGGATCAAGCAAACAATCGAACATTATTTTAGACATAGGTTTCTTGGAGGAAGTGCCGGATTTATATAGCTTTATCAAATTCAAAGCAGCTTTGCGAAGCATATTAAGATTTTTCTGAATATCTTTATCTTCGACTCTGCACCAATCTTCCTCAAGGTGAACATCCAGAAGCCAGTGCATAGATTCAACAGACCATTCCATGCGAGCGTGATACAGAAGCTGGTCGGGTGTCAACGGACAGCTTGAAATATAGTAATGCCATTCGCTGGTTTTTCCCTTCTTCGTTTCTGTTTCCTTGTGAATTGCACCAATACAACAAAGCTTTCTCCATTCATCCTTTTGATGCAGCCAGTCAATATCTGTTGTCACGAATGCTGTTCTTGTTTCGATTCTTCCACGGTTTTTCTCCGTTCTGCTCTGCTTTTGCATGGTTTTTCTGAGCATATCATCTTGAATATAATCTTCAATATCTCGTTTCAGATTGGGATGATTATCTTTTACACACAATAAATAATCAGCTTTGCCGTCAACGATTATTCTGGCTGTATCCTTTTGACAATTCAAGGCATCTGCCACGATCATTGTTCCTTTAATATTCATTTCTTCGAGTAAATTCTGCACAGCTACAAGTTCGTTGCTTTTGCCTTCTACACTTTTTTGTGCAAGCGTGATTCCTAATTCAGAAAGCTGAGCACTTATGATGTGCAGAGGATTTTCGTACTTATCCATCTGTACAGTTGAGCATACTGTTTTTCCATCCAATGCTATTGTCAGTTTTTCAGCCTTTTCTGGCATAAAAGTGTATGCCCAATTCGCAAAGCAACGATTGAGTGAATCTGGTTTGATTAGTTTCAATAAGCACAATAGCCAATAGTAACTCGGAATGCGATTTATTTCGAATTTCTCCTTCAAAAATTCACTGACCCTATCGCTTTCTGCCCACTGGTGTATCTGGCTGACATTTTTTAGTCCACAGACACTTCCTAGTATTACTATTGTTACTGCCTCTGAAACACTGTAGTAATATCCATCATATTCTCTTGTAATTTCTACTTCTTCGAAGTATTCTGTTATTCCGTTTTTCATACAAATATTATATCACATTTTCTACTTTTTTGAAAATTGATTTCCGTGTGCTTGCCGCCGCTGTCATGTTCGTCATGTTCGTCATGTTCGTCATGTTCGCGGGGGCAGATCTGACAAAGCTTTACTTTTGCTCTCGCGTGTTATAGTTGGGTGGTAGGGGGGATTGAATTTTCAATTCTAAGAAATAAACACACAGCTATACATCTTTAGAGGATGATATGCTGTGTGTTGTTTGATTATTTTTCGAGCAGCCATTCTATGAGGTTATCATTTCTGATACCCTCATAAGAGCTGTCCATTCCCGGATCAAGGGAAAGGATTATTTTTTTATAGTTATCTCTTATTTTTTGCAAGGGAGCAAGCTCACGTTTTCTGACATCCTCACTTTGCATGGATTCAGTGACCTGTATATAAATTTTGTCATCGGCATTCGCTGCGATAAAATCTACCTCGGCATTGTCTATCTTTCCAATGGAAACATCATAGCCTCTGCGCAGCAATTCAAAATATACCACATTTTCTATTGCGTGACCGCTGTCACGATTGCGGAATCCCAGCAGATAATTTCTCAGACCGATATCGGCAATATAGTATTTACCCAA
>JBGUIU010000318.1:0-11800 GCA_045113275.1 Paludibacteraceae bacterium | reverse complement strand
AAATGGACACAAATTTTGAAAAAAAAGAAATGGATAATTTTCTGAAGCTTGCCATAGAATTAGCTTCACTTAAAACGCGTTTAAATGGTGTTAAAAACGATTCTAAACAAAAACACTACAAAGTGTTCATGTTTGACACACAGAAACAATCCTAAGGCAAATTACAAACGTTTTTGAAAAAATGACACTAGATAAACAAAAAAAGAAGACTCCGGTTTTTATAGGTATAACAGGAACACACTGCGTAGGAAAAACAACCCTCGCTGAAAAACTAACAGCCCTTGCAAATGAGAGAGGGCTCAAAGCAATCACACTTGAAGAAGTTGTTCGTAAGGTTGCTGAACTTAATGATCCGAAGTTCAAGATTCATGGAGAGCAAACCATATACGCAACCAATCTAATTATCAAAAAACAAATGGAGTATGAAGATGAGTTGCTGACCTCAGATTACGATATTGTTTTCTGCGACAGGACAGTGATAGACCCGCTTTATTACTTTTTTAGTATTCCAAAAAACAAAAATAAACTAAAAGTTTTTATTGAGGGCAAAGAAAGAGTAGATGGTTTGTTAATCAATAGTGCACTTGATGCAAATACAGAGATGTTTAGACGATATAAATACATTATTAACGTAAAACTGTGTACAGAAAACAAACTAGAGGCCGATGGTTTTAGAGATACAGACAACGATTTCAGGTTGAAAGTTCAAGACACAGCAAAAGAAATTTTAAACGTATTGTTTATACATCGTCCAATAACGCATTACGCTCTTACAATACCGTTAGATAATGATAAATACTACAACACACTTCTAAACGATCTTATGTCTTAAAAATCAAACGGACTCCAATCAGTCTTGATATTGATGTTTGTGAAGTTGGTTTTATCCTGAAAGTATTGGCTGTTGTTCTCATAGAATGTCATTGCAAATGCATCGGCAATATCTGGTGAGTACAACATCCTACTTTTTGAAACCAACTGAACCTTAGATGATGTCGGATCAAGTTCTATCATCAACAGCTGGTTAATGAATTCCTGATCATCAACAATATGAACTGGCTTATTGGCCAACCACTCCTTAGCTCGTCCATACATTTCTGCGCGACGATTAAAGTATTTGTTTTTGTCATCGGGAGCTTCACCAAAGTTTACAGGGTTTAATCCCATGACACCCATCTCACGAAGCCTATCAAAGACACCACAACCCAAACCACCGACATCGACATACACAAATGATGGTCGCTTCTCTGCGATCTTATTATACAAAACTCGAGACAAATACATTGTGTCTGCCATTGGTTCAAGGTTTTCTACCTTAGCAATATTACGACCTTTACGCCATACAAGAGCTGTCTTGTCTCGCATGCGTGATGGGTCAATGCCAAGCACTAACGGAGAGCTGTTGTCTGGAATCTCCTCTTGTTTTATGGCTTCCTCAATCGTATTAAAATCAAAAAAAGAATTATTGCTCGATACAGAAAATGCTTCTTCTGGAGTATTTGGATATTCTCGAGCAAGCATGATATCCGAACCCAATTCAAGACGTTTCTGACGATACCAAAAGATTTGATCGTTATCTAATTTGAACTTGTCTTTGAGTTCTTTCTCTTTGTCGGTCAACTCCATGTCTGCAGGTGCAGGAAGACGATATTCCTCCTGTTCGTACCAAGCAATGAAAACATAATCGAATGGGCTATCATTAGATAGGCTCTGTTGATACATATCCCACAAAGCTTTACGTCCTGATGATGTGGATTCAATCAATACCACTGAGCGATTGCCGTTAGGTATAGACTGAGAAAGACCAGCCCAGAACTTTTTCCAATCGGGATAATAATCAACCTCAGTGAGGTGCACAATGTCATACCTGTCACCACGAGATTGTCCTTCGGTCGCAGCCCATTCACCGAAGCATATGGAGTAACCGCTTTGACCATGATCAATTTTTAATTGCGTACTGGTTTGATGGCTTGCTGGCATTTGCTGAAGCTTCAATGTTTGCATATCAATCAATCCACGAAAGGCTTTTTCTCGCAAGTCTTTCTCACGCTGCGAAACAATGAGTCCCGTCGTCTGAGGATAGTATGACAGCTTCCAAAGAATCATGGCACGGCAAAAGGTTGAGATACCCTGCTGACGACCTTTGATGATCACCAAACGAATCTGATTGTTCTTCTCCATCTGCTCTTTACATTTCTGATAGAGCTTGTTCTGAGCGTTGTTAAGCTTCATGAACACACGCTGATTCTCTTTGTTGATGATGCGAATGCTGTTTTCGCAACACCACTTGAAGCTCTTTCTGCACTCCAAAGCGAAGTTGTAGTTCGCTCTTCTCGCAGCTCCTACATCTAGCGTGCGAAATATTTTGCCTTTGTAATCGTCTAAGTTTGGTTCCCAATCCATATCTAGTGTCCTATAAGACAAATGGGGGACGGTATACTGTTGACGTCTCCCCCATTAGTCCATGAAAAATAAAAACTATTAAAACTCAATAACTATACTATCGACTTCCTCCGCCGTTGTCAATGTGTTTATTTGTTCACGGTAGTACCATTTTTTGGCATATAGCCCCTTAATGTGTCCTATGATTTCCTTTTGAAGCAACTCAACTTGAATGCGTGTTAGTTCATGGAATTGATTGTTGTAGTCGCAAAACAATTCCTTGTCATCTGCACCCATGACCAACAACAGGTTTCCTACATTGCGCAAGGCGTCATTGTTGGCATCAATCTCAACACCAAAAGAACATGTCATATGACCATTCTCAATAGCATCATTGAATTTTGTATCCAGCTCAGCAAGTTTATTTTGCCGAGCGTAATACAGCATTGCTTCGGGCTCTAAAGCTTCCAGCTCTTCCATAGAAGGCTGTGGAAGTTTGTCAGAGATGTTCCACTCAGCTATTCTCAAGCCTTCTGGGTCTTTAACAACTTTAACATCGCCATCAAACGTAATGACAATTCCATTTGTTTTTCCATAATATCTAACAACTAAAGCTAAGTCTTTCATCATCTTCCCATATACATCATTGTGAAATTTGAATAGTTTGAGCTAGCACCACTTAAACTTATTGGCTGCAACATTGGCGTAACGTTTACGTAAAACTCTGTTCCTGCCTCATAATATAACAAGCTTGAAGCATTTGCGTTGCACGAATGCGTGTTTGATTGTTGTATCACAACCTGTTGATACATGACAGAACCATTCGGATTTGTTGTTTCTATTTTAATTCGATTAAAAACATCAGTTCCGGTCACACCATTAACCAAAATGTTTGCATGCATGAAATACCAACCTGTTCTTCCAACCTTTAGTTTGCTTCCACCAGCATTAAATGTGATGGAGTACATATCTGTTAAATACTGTCCGTTTAGGTATAACCATGGAAGTGAAGTTGTTGTTCCAGCACTAATATTGAGTGTTGTTGTTGTAGAACCATCTTGACTAAACATAATGGCTGCCTTCGATTCACAAGTTTGACTCCAAGAAGCCCAAGTTGACCCAGTGTCTAAAGAATAACGATACCACTTTGTAAAATCACGCGTGTCATAAAACGTCTGGTAAATAACACTCGTATTGTAAACTCTAACAGACATGAAACACTCATTTGTTGATGCTCCTTTGGGTTTATTTGTTGCTGTTGAAAGCACTAGTTTTGTTCCAGCGGTCACAGCTGTATTTAAATTTGCACCCCAAACTCCTTTAGGTGTCAACAAATCAACAGGCGAATATTCTAATGCGTCTTCAGTGCTATTTACAGACAAACATTGACCAACCGTTCCTAATGCATTTAATCCAGTACCACCATCAGCAACCGCTAAAGGTGTCGTAAGCCCTGAAATTGTACCTCCTGTAATGGCAACATCTGCCATAGTACCGCCAGTGATAGCTACAGCGTCAGAAGCTTGTGTGCTCATTGAACCCAATGTACCCCATTCAGGAGAATTACCCCCAGCGTTGACCTTAAGAACCTGACCTGCAGTACCAATTGCAAGCCGTGTATCTGCACCTACACCACGAACAATGATATCACCCTGCGTAGTTGTAGGTGTGACATAACCATCACCCCATTCAGGCATTGTTCCTCCTGGATTCATCTTAAGATATTTTCCAGCAGAACCACGCGCAAGACGTACATTATTCGTGCCATCATGCGTTAGAACATCACCTTGAGAAGTTAAAGGACTGAGTCCATCAAAAGCAGCCGTCTTGGTAATTTGTCCAGTACCACCATCAGCAATCGCCATTGGAGCTGTTAAGCCAGAAATTGTACCACCAGTGATTGCAACAGCATTTGCGTTTTGGTCTGCCATTGTACCCAGCGTTTCCCATTGAGGGTCATCGCCATCCATACGGAGCACCTGATCGTCAGCACCCTTTGCCAAAGTACTTGCAGCGCCAGTATTGTCACCAACAATCATATCACCTTGTTGCGTAATGTTTGTTAGCGATGAATCTATTTCATCGCCATTCTGAGCAACCGTAACACCATTGCTTCCAGTAAAAGAACGAAATTGAACGTGATTTCCTACGGTGTTTTTGTACCAATTAGCACCTCCTCCTTGTTTATCAAAAACAGGGAAAGTTACCTCTGAAGGTGCTGCGTAAAGATAGATGTCATTTTCATTTTGTACAAGTTGAATACCATCTTTAGCAACCAAAGTCCTGAGCTCTAAAGTACCACCATTTAAGCGATTACCAACCTGAACTCCAGTGCCCAAATTGTTTAACGCACCCATCTTCGTATCGGCATAATCTTTTGTAGCCTTGGAAGATGGAACTTGTGTGTCGCTTGTAGCACCAATTAAGTCTGTATTGAGTACACCAGCTTTTAAATTATCAACTTCAAGATCGGTTATTGTGTTATTGTCGGCATTGATTGTTTTATTGGTTAACGTCTGGGCGTCTGTAGTACCTACGATATCTCCAGCAGGCAATGTTTTGTTTGAGCGTTTAATTTCTGAACCACCAACGCCATTAAACAATACTACTTCTCCATCCGAACTTGAATTTGTTACGGTTGTAACAGCCTCAGGAGTTAATTGTGCTAATGGAAGCCTTCCGTTAGCACCAAGCGTTGCAACACCATTTGGAGCACCTTTTTCACCAGTAGTAACATAACCGCTATGAGTATGCAAACCATCTGCATTTCCACCACCTGTTAATGCGTTCTTCTGAGCTTGAGAAAGGAATCGTGAGTCATCTCCAGCAGCTACCGTACCAGCTGTTGTACCTACATTGCGTGTAGCAGAATCACCCAAGCCAAGATTGGTTCTTGCTGTTGCGACATTTGCGACATCAGATAGATTCTGATCCTTGCGCATGTAGTCATTTAGGATACCAGTGACTGGATCGTCATAGGTTAGATTACCTTGAGCGTCCCATGAAGCATACTTGTTTCTACGATCATCAACAGAAGGAAGCTCGCCTGCCATGATACCCTCAACCATATCAACTCGTACGCAACGCTTTACATCACGTGCCAACTGCTGTGTCTGCCATGTCAAATTATCAATCGCTTCATTAGCAGCCGCAACATTAACTGTAGAGCCTGTGAAATCTGTTTCACGGGCTTCAGGTGTTCCTGAATATAATACAACAATGTCACCTGCAGCTGCAGCATTAGTCAACGTAACACGCTTACTTGCTACATCAACAGTATAATCTACACCATAATTTAGTATTGTTTTTGTCTGCGTTGCTAAGACATACTGTATTACTTTTACTTGACCAGGATAGGCTGTAGGCACATCCCAATCATAATTGAATACAGTCTGTCCAGCTACTGCTGTTGTTTTTTCATAACGATCATTTGGTAGTACGCTCATTAGTGTCCTCAGTTAAATTATTATCTTGTTTTTCTTTTACCGTATTTAGCTTTCAAAGTTTCCTCTGCTTTGTTAAAAAAGTATGCAAAAGCAGGATTATTTTGGCTTGGTAGAAGCTTCCTTAATGCGTGAATTTGTCCATCAGAAGCACCCCTTCCAAACAAAGCTTCATAAATACCTCCGGCGGCTTTCGTGACATCGGAACCAAAACCTAAAACGGTTCCTTGTACAGACCTCAAAAAGTCCTGATTGGAAGAATTTTGTTCCTCACTAAAACCAACTAGAGAAGCACCAAGCCCATAAACATCTCCATAATACGACATGAAGTCGCATTCTTTCAACGCTTGTTCTAAAAGCTGATTTTCGGTTAGCTCATAACCTCCGTTTTTCATACGAATTAGAGACCGCAAAAGCCCTATGTTCATCATTAAAACCGCTCCAGCAAATACAGAAAAATCTCTTTTTTGAAGTCCTGGAATCATACATTTCTCATAGGCACTCCACGTAAAACGTTTAAACTGATTAAACAGCCTAAAAAACGGATGATCAAGAGACACAGGAACAGTGCCAGCACCAGGAGTCAATATTGCCTGGTTTTGTATTTTCATGATTGCAGCCCCAAACAGTTCTTTAATTTTTCGATCCGTCCATTGTGTCGAACCAGGAGCATACAAACCGTTACGAACTTCGCCATGTTGCTTGAACTGTTCGTATATTTTTATCGTTTGTTCTTCAGTTATACCTGTAGTTTTTAAGAACAAATCTTCCTTTTTTGTTAACCGTTTTTTGTTAAACAATTTTTCACCAGCCTTTAGTATGGTTTCAGAGGTAATATAGCCAGACAAAAACTTCATTGTCTCATCCCAAGCTTGTATACCGCTTAAGAATGTGGTTGAGTTTGCTAAGCCTCGTGTCCATCTAGCAGTCCAAGCAAGAACCCCTTGACCACCTACAATTTCTCCAAAGCTTGCTTGCCTTGTTTGCCTCCAAAGTGTGGTAGCTCTAAACAAAGGTTCGTTCTCTATTATTGAGCTTCCTGTAGTTTTGCCTTTTACAAAATCAATTAGAGCTTTTAATGTTTGCTTTCCATAAAACCGTTTAAACCCTAAAACCATCGCAACCTGTCCTAAGTCGTTTGCTCCAGCCATTGTTGTACCACCCAACAAGCGGGCAACGTTTAGGTTTTTTACAGTTGCTACACTGTTATTTATAACACGACCAGCTGTAGTAAAACTCCAAGCGTCTAAAACATTTGTTCCACGAACACGATTAAACATAGCTTCAATGTCATCTCGATCTGTAGCTTGGTTTGCTTTTAATCTTGAAATTTCTTTATTGTTGTTGCCGGCTGCCTTGATTAACGCTTCATAATCCTTTGCTGAAGCTGCAAATAATTCGTCAACATTTATTGTTCCAAAAGCACGCATCATGGCAGAGTCAGGGATTATCGTTTGTATAAACCGATATGTAGCATCTGCATAATGATTTACAACAAAGTCTTTTACGTATTTTGTGTCAAAATCAAGAACACGCTCATTTTCAGCACCTCTAATACCATAATTTCTTGATGTTAGTCTGCCTTGAAAATTTCTTTGAATGTCGTCAACAACAGCCTGAACAGCCTCATCTAATTGCTGGTTGAGTTTTTTAAGAATAACTTTCTCTGAAGCGGTTAAGTTTTCTTTTTCAAACAACCCCTTTTGCCGAAGCTTACTAATCATACCAGCTTTTACAGCATCTTTAAAGCCTTGTATGTTTGCAACTATTTTATTTTTGTCGAAAGCACGCATTAAATATGACTCGTCCCCAACACGCTTAAAATCTTCTACGGTATACTTTTTGTTCTCAATTTCTTTACGGTTTTTTAACAGCCCTTCTTTTTGTTGTGTTAGTTTTTCAACTTCTGTCTTGTTGTTTTCTTTGGTTGCTTTTTTGATTTTTGAGTCAATGCGCTTAATAGAATTGTCTATTTTTCCCAAGTCAGCCCCTTTTAAATTGTACAAACCTGAGTCTATACCCTCTTGGGCAATTTCATTTGTAATGGGACGTAATGCTTTTGCACATTCTTCAACAATAGGATTTGCATGTTTGTCTCCATTTCTTGCTGCGTCAGCTAACAAAGCGTTAAACTCATCCCATTTTTCAGAATTACCCCAAAGAGATTTTTTAAAACGCTCCGATGTTGTTTTTATTCCGCTGTAGCTTTGCTCCAACCATTGCTTAAAACCTTTGTTGATTTCGTCTGTGATTCGCGTTCCATAAACCGCCATATTTTTGTTTGCAATGGACTCTACTGTAGCAGCATTATTTGTTAAAACATTTCCTTCTTCGTCAACAAATGTGACAAAATTATCAACCATCCTTCTGCTAATCTCTCTCGTAACAACAGATGGGCTTGTTGCAGTCCTAATGCCTGGAGTCATTGGTAAAGCCTGACCAAAAGAATTTTTTACTTTGCCATAAAGATAACCGGATTCAGAAAGCTTGTTTGGATTTATTACGATTGTTATGTTTTCTACAGATCTGTTTTTTGGATCTTGAAGCAATTGTTTAAATCTTTCTCCGGCAATCTTTGTTTTTCTCGCAAGAAGCAATTCGCCAGTAGCACCTATTGTTGCTCCAAAAGCAGTACCCAAAACCATAGGTGTTGTTATTGTTCGCAACATCTCTTCTCCGCTTAATCCGTCGCCAACAAGACGACCAGCAGTTTCTTCCGTTATCAGTTGAGATGCGCCCAACGCTGCACCAAATCCAAGATTTCCTGGAACTGTCTTTAAAAGACTTTTACCATAGTTTTTAATAAAACCACTGCCCAACTTGTATTCTGCTAAAGTGTTTAAAGCATTAGCAAATCGCTTGCCATAATTAAAATACTTAATTCCTGTCATTGTGGTATTGTAGATACCGCCTGCCATCCCAAGAGAAAACCAAGATATTGGATTAAGTATTTCCCCAGCGATATTTGTCAAAACACCATGCTCAGCCTCGATTTGTTGATTGAGACGTATGTCATCTATAAGTTTTTTGTATTCATCAAGCTGAGTTCTATTATTGGCATTAAAAATGCTTTGCGCATAATCTTCATACCCAGCAATATCTTCAGGTGTTATTTTAAAGTCGGGATCTTCTTCTACTGATTCTCTTACGCTTTCATCCATCCACCAAAGACGAACATTTGAACCAATACTTCCCCCCATAAGTTTTGCTTTTGCAAAGCTCCACCACGAATGCTCCTCTGCAGGAATAGATTTTGCTTCCTCTATTGTTTTTTCATAACCCTTTTGAACTTTTTCGTTTAAAAAAGAAGATTCTGTAGGAATAAAACCGTCTTTAGTTTTTAAACGTTTTGCAAAAAACTCTTCATTTGAAGTGTTTCTTTCGCTAGCCTCTGAATCTTTTTTTAAAACAATAGCCATTTAAAACTCTTCCCCTTCAAAAAGTTCAATCAAATCTATTTCAGGTCTTTTGTTTTTGCCTTTAAACTTATTTTGTTCGTACTTAAAACGAGCCTCTTTGTTCCATACATTTTCACCAATCCTTACTTGCAAAAGGTCGTCACCAAGAACCGGTTCTGGTACTCCCATGTCGTTCTTGTAGCACAAAACATAAGAAGGTTTTGAAGTTGGATTTCCTGCGGTTGCATATGTTGCTCTGTCAGCAAGCACAATAAAGTTGTTTGAATTTGGATATTTTTCTTTTGTGTCTTCCGGCAAGCCAATCTCTTTTGGGTTATTCTCTATAACATCCAACAAAACAGAACGCATTATTTTACCTGTTAAAGAATAGTCTGCATAGTATTTTTCAGGCGGTAACGCTGTTAATATATCGTCTCCGTTAACAACACTATTACCCCAGCGTTTCTTCATACAAACTAAGGCTGATTTGCGTGCTGTATCAAAATCTGCACCCATGACATAAAAATCACGAGCCAGATCTGTAAACTGGTAATAAAACTCGTCGGCAACAATATCTGTTGGTTTTTGATTTTCTTTCCACCAAAACCAACCTGACTCCATTATTTCTGCCTCAAAAGTAGCTCTGGTTTTTTCGTCGTTTAAGTTTTTATTAAATGTACGTATACGTTGCTCTCGAACTTCGTTTGATATAGAAGCAAAACTTTTTGTAATAGAATTAAAAGCTTCTTCTGGCGGAACACCAGCACTTGTCATTCTATTCATTGTTAAAGCTTTTGCGATGTCTTTTTCTGGCAAATAATCAATTAAATTTGGATTGTTTACGGTTATATTTTTTACAACATCGCTAGCAAAAGAAAAAACCATGAAGTTGTCGGATGACAAACAAGCTCTCAAATCGCTTTCGAGTCCTTTTGGAATTGTTTTAGTCTTATTAACGAACTCACCAATTAAATTTAAAGACTCCAAAGGTTGATCAAAAGCAATATTGGGTTTTACATATTTTGCATAATATGTATCAACAGAATCCCTATAATCTTTGTCTTTAGGGTCTGGAAACGCTCCTCCAGCAATAACCTGTTTTACCAGAGTTTCCTGATCAATTTCTTTCTGTGCTTTTATTTCGTTTTTTAACCTAGAAGAAAGAGCTCGAGCTATAGAATTTCTACCTTCTTGATCCAACATTGAAGACGGAATTTCAATGTCTGCGTTTGTTGTTGGATCTTTATAGGTAATTTTTGCTGAACCAAAAAGAACATCTTTTATAAATCTTTCTTTTTCTTCTATGGAGTTTAAAGAACTAAATTTTAGTTCAGAAAAACCTTCAAACAGTGTACCGTAAAACCCTTGAGATATTTTTTCTTTTTGTAACGGAGAGAACAAATCCATCCCATAGGAATTTTTTGAACCCAAAAGTTGCATCGCTTGTGCAATAGAAGACCCTAAACTAATTTGCGATTGTATATTTAATGATGGGTTTGCGTTAAACAGCCCTACAATCGACGAGGAAGCGTCTTTAGCTAAATTCTTAATGTTTAGTTGTGTTTGTTCAAACGATTGCTTGTCGAGGTATTCTCGTTTGTTATTTAACGCTTTATAGTAATAACCGCTTTGTTGCTGTAAAAAAGAGTTTTTAGCAACATCACGCAACAAAAGAGGAAGTTCATTTATTACTTTTGCCGATTGTTCATTAGAAGCTACTTTAAATCTATCAGGATCATATTTTAGTTCCTCATATAAACTTTGATTGATAGAACTAATTTTGTTGACCGCGTCTAATAAAAGAACTTTGTTTTGTTGTTCGGTAATAGATTGACGTAGATTGTCTTCGCTTTGTTGTATAGCCTTTGCAGCTTCAAACACCTGACCAACCAACCGTCTATCTCCCTCTACAGCAGACAAACCACCAGATAAATTATCGCCAATATTAACTTGTGGCGTATAAATTAAATTTTCCTTACCAACAAAATTACTCGACTTCCTCATCTAATTTCCTGTTGATTGACGCTGTTACTTGTTTCCCAATATTGCTTAGGTTTTGGTTAATCATTGGCTGTATAAAACTTTCTTTCATGAATTTAACCATTGGGTTTTCATAAGATAAATTCATAGCCTCCAAATTATTCATCATAGAATAATCGCCTTGAAGTTGCCTAATGTTTGCCTCAAATATTCTCTGATGTGTTTCCAGTCCAGCCATCTCAATATCTTCCATTGCGTTATTGAGATTCTGGTTTGAGAGTATCATTTCTGTAGAACCACCCTTAGCAAATCCACGTCCAGCTAAGTATGCACTAATCGTGCCTTGAGCCGTCCTGGCTTGCTTAATGACATCCCTCTGCTTCTTAGCAAGACCAATCTGAGCAACACGCTTGTTTGTATCCAACAGACTCCTTCCAAGTCCCGTATCGCCATAGCTTGGCATACGCTTTCCGGATTGTCCTATTGATCCAAACAGCGCAGGTATTGCAGTACCTAAATTGCCAGCAAATCCTAAACCAATGTTTTTAAATGCATCCTTAAAGCTTCCTCCTCCAAGTCCTGCATTCAATAAGCTAC
>JBGUIU010000317.1:0-22082 GCA_045113275.1 Paludibacteraceae bacterium | reverse complement strand
ATCTAACCCATTGGCATCAATTAACCCTGCTGATATCGTATCAATGGAGGTTTTGAAGGATGCATCTGCAACAGCTATCTATGGTTCTCGTGCTGCAAATGGTGTCATCATGATCACAACTAAAAAAGGTGGTGAAGAAAAAGCAAAAGTATCTTATTCAGGTAACTTCTCTGTATCTTCAGTATCAGACAAGTTGGATTTGATGAACTTGAAAGAGTATGCATCATTCTACACAGATAAGAATGTATATAGCGCATTCAACCAAACAGCACCAAGCAATGAATTGATTGCTGCTTCTCAAGTAGGTGGAATGGGAACTGATTGGCAAGATGAGTTGTTCCAAACAGCAGTCAGCCACAGTCATCAAATTTCAGTTGCTGGAGGTTCAAAAGAAACTCGTTTCGCATTCTCATTAGGTTACATGAAGCAGAATGGTGTTGTTATCAACACAGATTTCCAACGTTTCAATGGACGTGTTAATTTGGAGAATCAAACTAAAAAATGGTTACGTACAGGAATTAGTTTAGCATACTCTCATATTACACAAACAAAACAAAGAGGTTTTGAGTTGTCTGATAATAACGCTTTGGCTGGAATTGGTACTGGTGGTTCTGTTGATGAGCAGATCTATGCTCAAACATTGATCTCTCAACCATCTACAGCTCCTACAGATTTCGATGGTGAGTACACTGTCTTAGGATCAGAAAAGCAAGCTATTAAGAGAAACCCTATTCGTGATGCTAACTATTCTCCTATCTTTGTTACTAAAAACAATATTTTAGGAAATGTGTTCGCAACAATCGACTTCACGAAGGATTTGTCTTGGCGTAATGAATTTGGTATAGATCATACAGGTGCAGAGGAGAGCGAGTTCACTCCTACAAGCGGTTCTCAAGCAAACAAGCAAGAGTTCATTGAACGTGACAATATGTATTGGCGTTATTCTTCAACTTTGAACTATGGAACTCAATTAGGAGAATCTAAGAAACATCGTTTCGGTGCTATGTTAGGTTATGAAGCATGGAAAGCATCTTGGAGTGGATCTTCTTTTGATAAGTCAGAATTCTTGGATGACAAGTTGTTTATCAATAAAGAATATCAAAACTCTGGTTTAGGTGAGGACGGAACCATTTCAGGTTACAAGGGTGCTCAGTCAATGATGTCATTCTTCGCTCGTTTGAATTATAACTATGACGAGAGATATTTGATTACTGCAACAGGACGTTTTGATGGTTCATCTACTTTGGCACCAGAGAATCGTTGGGGCTTCTTCCCATCATTCGCATTAGCATGGCGTGCTGATCAAGAGTCTTTCATCAAGGATAATGAAAAAGCAAAGAAAGCAATCTCTGATTTGAAGGTACGTTTAGGATACGGTCAAACAGGTAATGCTGGTTCTAACATGGGTTACATTCCTTACTATTCTTCATCTAAGGGTGCATATGGTACAGGATTGAACTACGGAACATGGTTGAACTCTGATTTGATTTGGGAAACTAACTGGCAAGTAAACGGTGGTGTGGATGTAGGTTTCTTGAAGAATGGACGTATTTCATTAACATTCGATGCATTCTACAAACGTAACAATGATTTGATCATTACGGCTGAGCCAGGTCTTACATTGGCTAATTCAAATGCATCAGATTCTTACTTGTACACAAACGTTCCTGATATCAATGCAGGTTCTATGCAGAACGTCGGATTTGATATTACTTTGACGACTACTAACATTGATAAGAAATTAGGAGGAGAAACATTCCGTTGGACAACAGATTTGAACTTCTCATTGGTACGTAACAAGGTATTGGAATTGCAAAACGATTCTACTGCTTTGGAAGGAAAGACTTATTTCAAGGAAAGTACTCGTGTATATTGTAAATCAGTTGTAGGAGAGGCTCCAGGTTTGTTCTATGGATATAAGACAGACGGAATCATTCAAAACAGTGAAGAGTTAGCAAAAGTTCAACGTTTCGCTGGTACAGATGTAGGAGATTTCAATTATGTTGATATCAACTCAGATGGAAAGATCAACGATGAGGATAAGACCTTTATTGGTGACCCTAACCCAGACTTCACATTTGGTATGAACAATACAGTATCATGGGGTCCATGGTCATTGAATGTGTTTATCGCAGGTTCTTATGGTAACGATGTTTACAACTTGTTACGTTCTAAGTTGGAAGGTATGGATCGTTATGAAATCAACCAATTAAGCACAGTGTTGGATTATGCACGTGTTATCACAAACGAGGATGGTACGAAGTATGTTGAGAATTCAAATACTAACTTGCCTCGTCCTAACTCAAAAGCTAACGGTGGTGATGAAGCAAATACAGTTTCTGATCGTTATATAGAGGATGGTTCATTCTTGCGTATTCAGAATGTAGGTATTTCTTATACATTACCTAAACGTTACACTGATAAGATGCACATGAGCAACTTCAAGGTATCATTCAATGTACAAAATGTTGCTACATTTACAGGTTATTCAGGAATGAATCCTGAAGTGTCAAACAGCAGTGCAATCTTCCAAGGTGTTGACTTAGGAGGTTATCCATTACCACGTCAGTTTGTCCTTGGTTTGAATTTCGATTTCTAATTCCTTAAAAGTTTCATAATATGAATTTCAGTAAATTAAAATATAAATCATTGCTTATAGGTGCGGGAGCTTCAATGCTCCTAGCCACCTCTTGCAAGGATTTCTTGGATGTTGATGTTTATGATCAATATTCATCATCTGCATTGTCTTCCAAGAAAGCATATCAATCATTAACCACAACATTGTATGGTGGTAAAGTGTGGTCACAATATGAAGGTAAGTTCGCATGGTGTGTGAATGAAGGTGTCCCTGGTATATTGTTTAATGTTAATGACCAGGAAGGTGCATTATTCTTATTGTCTATTGGTGATGATAACTCTATCTTGAAAGAGGGATATACTTCTTTGTATAGTGGTGTTATTTCAACTTGTAATCAGGTTATTAAGATTGTATCTGACTCCTTGGATGCTGGAAAATTCCCATCAGACATGAATGAGGCAGATATGAAGGCCATCATGGGTGAAGCTCGTTTGTTCAGAGGCTATGCTCATTTCTTGGCAACTGAGTATTTTGGTGAGGTTCCTTTGGTATTGAACTCTGAAAAGGATATTACTAATAATATAACTTTGCCATTGGTTTCTCGTGGTACTGTATATGAGTCAGTTGTTCAAGACTTATTGTATGCATACGAAAACTTACCTGAGCCAGAGAAGACAGATGCATGGCGTGCAAATAAATACTCTGCTGCTGCAATGTTGGCAAAAGTGTATTTGACAATGGCATCTTGCCGTTTTGCAACTCCAGGATTATTCTATCCATACGTTTGTCCTGATCCAGATGCCAAAGCACAAGAGGCTGTTAGACTTCTTACCGAAGTAATCAACTCAAATAAATTCGCTTTGGATTCTCATGCTAATATTTTCTCTGCAGAGAATAGAAAAAATCCTTCTTCTGAAACTGTATTCTCTTTGTATTGGAATATGGGTGCATACGGAGAAGGTTCTCAATATCAGTCTCAGATGGCTATGAGTAGCGACTGGAGCCCAGGATCAGGATGGGGAAGTGGAAAAGGTTTAACCTATACACTTTATAATTCATTCGATGAGAATGATGCTCGTAAGAAGGAAATTTGTTTCTTCGTCGGAAATGGAACTGGAAACGAGTATGTAACTGCTACAGGTCAAAAATCTTGGTATGGTAGTGACTACAAGGCAAAAAAATCTGCAGGTCAAGTTGAGTTTGGTATGACTGGAACAGATTTCTTGAGTCAAGGTCAACACTTGATGAACAATATCAAGAAGTATGTTTGGGGTGTTAATGGTACATCATTCCATAGCGTAGGTATGTCTATCGATCGTCGTCAAGACATCATCCGTTTGTCTGATGTTTACTTTATGCGTGCAGAGGCTAATATGATGTTGCTTCAACCATTGGATTTGTTAACTCCTTGTGTAGATGCTTCTGTATTGGCTGATATCAATAAAGTTTTGACTGCTCATGGTGCACCAGAGATCACTGAACTTGCTTACTTCCAAGATTTTGAGGCTAAACACCCTGCTACAGAAGTGTTCCCATTCACTGTTACAGTTGATGATGGTAATGGTGGTAGCGCTTCTAAAACATATAGCATTACTCCGGGTGTGAGCATGTATCACGGAGAAGTTCGTACTGATTTGGTTCAACAAAGACGTAAAGAGTTTGCTATGGAAGGTCATGGATGGTTGGATTTGAAACGTTTCTATTACAGAAACCCAGAATTGGCTGCTAAGTTCATGTACCAAATGGATCGTTCTTGCTGCTTTACTAACTCACCTGAAATTCCAGAGGGTGATGCACGTTTTGAAACAGAAGATGGTTACAAACGTTTGGCATTGGTTAATGCTTGTAATCTTGCGTTAAAGAATGACTATGGTGATAAATATAAAGAAGGTGATCCTGAAGTAACTGTTTATACACAAACATTCCTTGATAGAAACCAATGGTATTTACCAATTCCATCCTCAGCTAAAACATATTTGAACTGCAATGTAGTTGATATGCAATCAAAAGTACAGGATGGTACGTATGAGTATTAATTAAATAATAATTGAAATATGAAACTAAAAAATAAATTCTTTGCTGTGGCTACAGCACTTCCTCTAATGATGGGAGGGTTAGCTTCTTGTGAAGATTCCTGCAACAATTGTAATTGCGATGCATTTGTGATTGATTATGTTGCTTCAGCTGACTCGTTAAGTCAATTGTCTCAATTGAATTCTGAGCAGACTGTAGTGATTAAAGGTAGAGGATTGTCAATGACCAAAGAAGTATATTTGGTTGACTCTATCGGAACTCAATACTTTGTTGCATTGAATCCAACAATGGTAACGGATAATAATATTATCATTACAATGGATTGTGATGCTAACTTGATTTCAACTGAGAAATTGTTATTGGTTTCTACTGGCGGTTGTCGTGTAGAATATGCAATTTCAAAACCAGTTCCTGCTCCATCTATCAAGTTGTTCTACTCTGAGTTCGTTCCAGATGGAGATACACTTCGCGTATTTGGTAGTGCATTTATCAATGACCCTGCTAATAACGATACTTTGAAGGTATGGTTCCAAGACGCTGCAGGTAATCCAATTTATGTGGATAGCTTTAAGGTTACACATGATGGAACTGAGTTGTTGATTCCAGTTCCTGCTGGTGTGGCAAATTCAACTCCTTTGACAGTTAAGAATAGCCATGGAACAGGTGTTTCTCCAATGCTTTTCAGAGACTCTCGTAATATCTTCTTGGATTTTGATACAGAGATTGCTAGTGATTGGCGTGGTGCAATGGATTCATTTGCTGTTGCATGGAATCCTGAACTTTCAACCAAAGATCCAGAAAAATATGAGGGTATTCTAAGCACAATCGGTGGTTTCCCTAAGGGATGTAATGGCTACTATAATGCAATGACTACATCTGATGCATGGCAGTTTACTACTGGAGAAAATCAAATCTTCATGTGCCCTGCAACAGAAGATCCTACTAAGCCACAAAGAAATCTTTTGGGTGATTTTGTAGGAAACAATATTGAATCATTGGTTTTGAAGTTCGAAGTGTATGTTCCAAAAGCTTTGCCTTTCGCATCTAATATGTATATTATTTTCACTGAGTATGGTTCTGAATTAGCAGATGGATTGTCTCATTACGGTAACGCTAACTCATACATACCTCGTGACTATACTAAGAATGGTTCTGCAGGTGTTGATTTCAACGAAGGTGAAACAGCTAAGATTGCATGTGTAACAGGAAAAGGTGTTCCAGCTGCATGGTTCCACCCAGGTTCTTTCAATATTGATGAAAATGGTGGTACAGCTACAGTTGATAAGCCATTCTATACTGAGCATGGTTGGATGACTGTTACTATTCCTTTGTCAGGTGACGTCTTCAAGTATGCAGTTTCTGATCGTTCTATCACTACGACAGATAACTACTTGTCTTGTGGTCATCTTGCAGTTTCTGATTTCTATAATTTCTATATGAATACGGATGATGATAAGAGTTTCCAATTGATTTATAACAAAAAGAATGGTTTGTCAAGCTTGGGTGCCTCTATCTTTGTCGCATATGATAACTTCCGTATCGTTCCAGACGATCAAGGTGGTGCTCGTTTCTCTAAATATTATGGAGTAACATCTGGTTCTAAATATCCATATTAATTTGGAATTCAGTTATTTATCATAAAGAAGAGGAAGGCAGAAATGCTTTCCTCTTTTTTTTGTTTATTTGTTTGCCTTTTCAAAAAAAAATTATAATTTTGCATCGGAAATAATTCCTAAGCGGATATGGCGAAATTGGTAGACGCGTCAGACTTAGGATCTGGTGCCGCAAGGCGTGTGGGTTCGAGTCCCTTTATCCGCACAAAGAGGAAGATTTAATGAATCTTCCTCTTTTTTGTTTCTTTACTTTTTCGTATTTTTACAGAGAAATAAAACCAATCTTAATTAGAGACCTTATGGCAGACGAATTTGATAATCAGGATTTAGAAAACGAAGATTTGGAAACAAATATGGAAGAACACGGAACGGTCGTTAAAATTGATGACGATACGTTGCATCTCCCTGGTATGCTTCAAAAATGGTACTTGGATTATGCTTCTGCTGTTATTCTGGATCGTGCAGTGCCTCATCTGGAGGATGGACTAAAACCTGTTCAACGTCGTATCCTTCATGCTATGAAACGTATCGATGATGGTCGATACAATAAGGTTGCTAATATTATTGGTCAAACAATGCAGTTCCACCCTCATGGTGATGCTTCTATCGGTGGTGCATTGGTGACATTGGGTCAGAAAGATCTTTTGATAGACACTCAAGGTAACTGGGGTAACATCTTGACAGGTGATGATGCTGCTGCTCCTCGTTATATTGAGGCCCGCCTTTCTAAATTCGCTTTGGATGTGTTGTATAGTCCAAAGGTGACGGAATGGATGTCTTCATACGATGGACGAAACAAAGAACCTGTTACGCTGCCTGTAAAGTTCCCTTTGCTCTTGGCTCAGGGTGTTGAGGGTATTGCGGTCGGTCTATCGTCTAAAATCTTACCTCATAATTTTAATGAAATCATCGATGCTGCGATTGCTTATTTGCAAGACGAGGAGTTTGAACTTTATCCTGATTTTCAGACAGGTGGTTTGATGGATGTCTCTCGTTACAATGATGGTGAACGTGGTGGACGTATTCGTGTTCGTTCGAAAATCAATAAGTTAGATAATAAAACATTAGTCATAACGGATGTTCCTTATGGTGTAACAACAGATTCCTTGATGGAATCTATTATTGCAGCTAATGATAAAGGGAAAATAAGCATTCGTAAAGTGGAAGATAATACGTCTGAAAAGGCGGAATTGATTGTTCATCTGGAGGCTAAGACATCATCAGATAAAACAATTGATGCACTATATGCTTTTACAGATTGTGAAGTGAGCATCTCACCATGTTGCTGTGTGATATGTGATGATAAACCTCTTTTCACGAATATTCATACAATCTTAAAGATATCGGTTGATAAGACAAAAGATATTTTAGGAAAGGAGTTGAGCATTCGAAAGGATGAACTTTTAGAACAACTGAATTTCTGCTCTCTTGAAAAAATATTCATTGAAGAACGTATTTATAAGGATAAAAAGTTTGAGGAAAGTAAGGATGTGGATGCTGCATTGTCCCATATCTCTCTGCGCTTGGAACCTTTTGTGTCGATGTTTGTGAGAGAGATCACAAGAGATGATCTGCTTCGACTCTTGGAAATTAAGATGGCTCGTATTCTGAAATTCAATTCAGATAAGGCGGAAGAGCAGATTGTGGCATTGAAACAACAGATTGAAGATATCGATTATAACTTGTCTCATCTGGTACCATATACAATCGCATGGTATAAGTCATTGAAAGAAAAGTATGGTAGCCGTTATCCTCGGTTGACAGAGATTCGTTCGTTTGAAACGATTCAAACAACTAAAGTTATTGAGGCAAATGAGAAACTTTATGTGAATTGGGATGAGGGATTTGTTGGAATAGGATTGAAAAAAGATGAGTCAGAATTTATCTGCAACTGTTCTAATATCGATGATATCATTACAATTCACAAGGATGGTAAATACCAGATCTCGAAAGTGACGGAGAAGAAATATATCGGTAAGGATCTGTTGTATGTGAACGTCTTTAAGAAAAATGACAAGCGAACCGTCTATAATGTGGCTTATCGTGATGGAAAAGCGGGTAGTACTTTTATCAAACGATTTGCTGTCACGGGTGTTACGCGAGACAAAGAATACGATATTACCCAAGGAACACCTGGGTCTAAGATATTATATTTCTCCGCAAATTTAAATGCGGAGGCCGAAGTTATTAAGGTTACGTTGAAGCCAAAATTACGCTTGAAGGTGCCTGTTTTCGAACGTGATTTCGGAGAGATTGCGATTAAAGGTCGTCAGTCAATGGGTAATATTTTGACTAAGAACGAAGTGTTGAAGATCACATTGAAACAGAGAGGTTCCTCAACGTTGGGTGGACGTTCAGTCTGGTTCGACCGTGATGTGTTACGTCTGAATTATGATGGAAGAGGTACGTTGTTAGGTGAATTCCAATCAGAAGATAAGGTCTTGGTGATTAATAAGAAAGGTGAGTATTACTTGACGGGCTTTGAAGATACAAATCATTTCGAAGATGATGTTCTAATTGTGGAGAAGTTTGTTCCGTCAAAAGTATGGACTGTTGCATTATTTGATGCTAATGAAAATTATAAATATATTAAACGATTTGTATTAGAAGATACTAATAAAAAGATTAATTTTGTTAGCGATAATCCGAAGTCTGTGATGTTGTTGATTACGGATACTGTGTATCCTAGAATCAAGTTGACGTTTGGTGGTGTGGATATCCATCGTGGACCTTTGGAGATTGATGTGGAGAGCTTTATTGGCGTGAAAGGATTAAAGGCGAAGGGAAAACGATTGCATACGTGGAATATTGAGAAAATAGAAGAGTTGGAGCCTCTTCGTTTCCCAGAACCAGAGACTGAACAGAAGGATGAGGAGGAAGAGACTTCTCCTGACACCTCTGGTCCAGATGAAAATGGTCAAATGTCTTTATTTTAAAGTGAAATGATAAATCTAAGGCATATAATATATTTTCTGGTATGTCTATATGGCAGTTTACAGATGGTTTATTCTCAGAATTATTCTGAGTTTGAAAGCTTGTACCCTGATTGTGTTGATAATCAGGAATCCCCTATTTATGGAGGTACATATGGTAAGTGGCCAGAGGGATTGAACCTTCCAGAGTTTCCTGGCGGTGGAGATATTCAGTTGACACGCTATATTCGTGATAATATGGATTATCCTCATGTGGTTGAATCAACTGATTCGGCTGGAAATGAGGTGCTTGCCAAAGGTGTTGTGGCAATTCAGGTGGTAATAGACCGCTGTGGACGAGCTACTAGGCAGGAAATAATACAGTCAGTAAATAGTGAGTATGATCAGGAAGCATTGCGTATCACACAGGGATTACCTATTTTTAAACCTGGAGACCTATATGGAGAACGGGTGAAGGTAGCGTTGATTATTCCTGTTCGTTTTTCGCGTAGTGCCATGCCGCCTCCACCACCAAGTGAATATGGTGATTTCTGGGGGGATGGCGATAGTGATAATTATAATGACTGGAGCGACTCTGATGATAGTGGCTCAAGTGGTGGTGGTAAGTATGATAATGTACAATGGGATGATAGCTGGTAAACGAATATTTTTAGTTGGCTACATGGGTTGCGGAAAAACCTATACAGCCAAACGATTAGCACGAAAGTATGATTTAAATTATATCGATTTAGATCAGTATATTGAACGTCGGTTCTTTAAAACAGTTTCTCAAATTTTTGCAGAAAAAGGAGAGGAGGGGTTCCGTAAATTGGAACATAATATGTTGGAAGAAGTCTGTGCTTTTGAAAATGTAGTTATCTCTACAGGTGGAGGAACTGCTTGTTTTTATGATAATATGGAGTTGATGAATTCGTGTGGTGAAACGGTTTATCTTCAAGCTTCGATACAATCGCTTTTTGATTTTTTAAAAAACGCAAAGCAGAACCGTCCGTTGCTGAAAGGTAAGGATGACGAGCAACTTTATGCATTTATAGATGAGTCTTTAAAGAAAAGAGAACCTTATTACTTGAAGGCAAAGCATGTGATTGATTCTACGGATGAGAGTGATTTGTTGTTCGATCAGTTATTGAAAAATAATTTAGCTTAATTATAATATACTCATGCAAGAGAAAATTATCGTATTGGATTTTGGTGGGCAGTACGCTCACTTGATTGCGAATCGAGTTCGTCGTTTGGGTGTCTTTACAGAGATCTGTTCCCCAACGGCTGATGTGAAAGAATTGGCTGGTGCTAAGGGTATCATCTATAGTGGTGGACCTTCTAGTGTTTATGCAGAAGATGCTCCAGCTTATAATCCTGAAATTTTAAACATACCTGTTCCTAAGTTAGGCATCTGTTATGGTCACCAACTGATGGCTTCTCAGTTGGGTGGTTCCGTTCGTCCTGGTAAGGTGAAAGAGTACGGAATAGCAGACCTTGTCTTGACAGATCCTCAACATCCATTGTTGAAGAATATTCCCGTCAGCTCTCCTATGTGGATGAGTCATGGTGACGCTGTTGAGAAGCTTCCTGACGGTTATAAGATTATCGCTTCCACCAAGGATTGTCCGATTGCTGCTGTAGCGTTGGACGAGCGTAAGATATATGGTATTCAGTTCCACCCAGAAGTGACCCATAGCAAATATGGTATGAAGATATTGGACAACTTCATTGATATCTGCGGATGTGCACGCACATGGAATATGAAGAGCTACATGCCTCTCATCTCTGAGAAGATCAAACATGAGGTGGGCGACAGAAAAGTCTTCTTGTTGGTTTCTGGTGGTGTGGATAGCACCGTGGCATTCGTGTTGTTGAATCGTGTGTTGGGTACCGACCGTGTGATGGGTCTGCACATCGATAATGGTATGATGCGTATGGATGAGTCCGCTAAGATCATCGATTTCTTAAAGGCAGAGGGAATGCACAACCTTCGTGTGGTGGATGCTACAAGCACCTTCTTGGGTAAACTGGAAGGAATCACTGCACCAGAGGAGAAACGTAAACGCATTGGTGCAACCTTCTTGGTGGTGAAGGACGAAGAGATGAAGAAGCTGAACCTCGATCCAAAAGAGTGGATGATTGCTCAGGGAACCATCTATCCAGATACCATCGAAAGTGGAGGAACCAAGAATGCTGATTTGATCAAGACTCACCACAACCGTGTGAAGGAGGTGATGGATTTGATGGCTCAGGGCTTGTTGTTGGAACCATTGGCTGATCTATATAAGGACGAAGTACGTATGTTGGGTGAAGAGTTGGGTATTCCACATAATTTGGTGTGGAGACATCCATTCCCTGGTCCAGGACTTGGCGTACGTTTGCTTTGTACGGATGGTAAGGGTGAGTTCGCTACCGATAAGGATGTAGAGGGCTTGTCCGACTATTTGAAACAGAATCAAATCGAAGGACATCTGTTGCCTATCAAGAGCGTTGGCGTGCAGGGTGATGGACGTACCTATGCACAACCATTCTTGTTGACCACGAAGAATCTGACATGGAAGCAATGCGAGAAATTCAGTACGGAGTTGGTAAATCGTTTCAAGGTGATCAACCGTGTAATCTGGCAGGTGGGAACCATCTCGGATGAGATGCCTAAGTTGATTGCTCAATATGCAACGAAGGATAAGTTTGATGTGCTTCGTAAGTTTGATAATATTTGTACGGAGTTCTTACAAGAGAACAACCTTTACGAATCTATTTGGCAGATGCCGGTTGTTTCAGTACCATTGACGGTGGCTGATAAACCATGTATCGTGATGCGTCCGGTGAATAGCTCGGAGGCAATGACTGCTAACTTCGCTGAGATCGACCAGAAACTGTTGGATGGTCTGTGGGGCAGATTCGTGGCAGAAGGTGCCGGCTCTTTGTGGTATGATGTGACGCACAAACCTCCGGGAACGATTGAGTGGGAGTAATGTTTTAATTGAATTTAGTCATGTCTTTCATACGAGTTCTCTTATCTATCATATTCCCTCCGTTGGCGGTCTATGATCGTGGCTGCGGTTCAATGTTGATTGTGTTCATCCTCACTCTCTTGGGTTGGGTACCAGGTGTTATTGCAGCTTTGATTATATTGAACAAAAACGAGAAATAGCGTTCAATCTTTGAAATATGATAATCCCCATTGTCAAGTCGGATGAGGCTGACAATGGGGATCTTTTTATGATTACACTATACGATTACTCTTTGCGTAATTTTGCAGCTGCTTCTACTAGGTTTTTAAGACTGGCTGTCGTCTCTTCTTCTCCACGGGTCTTAAGTCCGCAATCTGGATTCACCCATACATTTTCTTTGTCAATCTTTGCAGTGATTTTGTGCAACGTATCGACAATCTCTTCTACTGAAGGAACACGAGGGGAGTGGATGTCGTAAACACCAGGTCCTACCTGTGTGCGGAAATTTGTTTCTTTGATGTCATCCAGTAACTTGAGGTCAGAACGGCTGGCTTCGAAGGTGATGACATCTGCATCCATGGCATCGATATCCCTGATGATGTCTCCAAACTCACTGTAACACATGTGTGTGTGGATTTGTGTGTCTGGTTTTACTTTTGCGTGTACTAGACGGAAAGCTGGAATAGCCCAGTCAAGGTATTCACTATGCCAGTCACTCTTGCGTAATGGAAGTTTCTCGCGAAGAGCGGCTTCGTCGATTTGGATGATTTTGATACCATTCTTTTCAAGATCGAGTACCTCGTCACGGATGGCAAGTCCGATCTGTTGTGTTTGCTCCTTTAGAGAAACATCTTCGCGAGGGAATGACCAGTTCAGAATGGTGACAGGACCTGTAAGCATACCTTTAACTGGTTTTTGGGTCTTGCTTTGAGCATAGACAGACCATTCTACGGTGATAGGGGCACTACGGTGAACATCTTCCCAAACTACTGGTGGTTTCACACAACGAGTACCATAGCTCTGTACCCATGCGTTTTGTGTGAAGATGAATCCGTCAAGGTTGTTGCCGAAGTACTCCACCATGTCGTTGCGCTCAAATTCACCATGAACTAAAACATCAAGTCCGAGGTGTTCCTGTAATTCAATACACTCAGATATCTTCTTGCGGTTAAACTCTCTGTACTGCTCGATAGAGATATTACCTTTCTTATATGCAGCTCTGTTAGAACGCACATCAGCCGTTTGAGGGAATGAACCAATGGTGGTTGTAGGATACAACGGTAGTTTGAAAACATTTTTTTGAATCTTCTTTCGTTCATCACGTTCCGGAGAACGCTTGAAGTCTGTCTCCGACAGTTCGTTTAAGGCTTGTTGAACAGCAGGATTTTTCTTGATACGTTCTTCCGCAAAAAGTGCTTTGTTCTGATCAAGTTTTGTTTTGTCTTGACTGGCTATGTCGTTGAGCTCTTGAATCTTTTCTTCAGCAAATGCCAAATGTCTTTTGAAGCAGTCAGGAAGAACATTCTCGGAATTCACTGTGTATGGAACATGTAATAATGAGCAGGATGTGCTTATTATAATATTCTGAGGATCGACATACTTGCCGATTTCGTTCAACAATGCATTCTTTTTCCCGTATTCACTTCTCCAGATGTTCTTTCCATTTACTACTCCGGCAAAGAGAAGTGTGTCCTTTGGAAATCCAGACTTCAATAGTTCGATTGATTTCTTTCCTTCGATGAAGTCCAGTCCAATACCATCGAAACTCAGGGACGTTAGTTCTGCGTATACGTCACGCACATCTCCAAAATAGGTTTGTAACAAAACCTTAAGACCTGCAGCATGAAGTTTCTCTATAAGGCTTGCGTAAATCTTCTTAAAGAGATTTTTTTCTCTTTCATTTATGTCGAAGACGAGTGCAGGTTCTGCAATGGATAACCATTTTGCTCCTGCTTTGTGAAGTTGTTCGGCAAGTTGTGTGTAAGCTGTGATTGCATCTTCCACAAAATCTTCTGCTTTTTTGACGCCTGTGTAATTCGATAGATGTAGGAAGGTGTAGATTCCTATCAGCGTTGGAGTGGTTTGAATGCCGGCAGCCTTAGCTTCGTTGTATTCAAAAAGTGGCTTAGGATTGTTCGCAAGTTTGATTTGAGTCTGATCATCAATGGATGGTACGATGTAGTGATAATTGGTATTGAACCATTTCTTCATCGGAAGAGCTTTGACATCCCCTTTTATGCCTTGGTATCCATGAGCAACAGCGAAGTATGTCTCCAAATCGCTTACATTCAGTTGTCTGTATCTGTCAGGAATAACGTTAAGCAGGAATGCTGTATCAAGGAGGTTGTCATAAAACGAGAAGTCGTTTGATGGTATGAATGTGATGCCAGCTTCTTGTTGCTTCTTCCAACCATATAGGCGCAACTCTGAGGCTACTTTTTTTAGTTCTTCTTCCGAGATCTCTCCCTTAAAGAACTTTTCACTTGCGAATTTGAGTTCGCGATTTTTCCCGATTCGTGGGAATCCAATTACTGATGTTTTTCTTAATGTCATATACTTTTTCTGTTTTTAATTTTGTTTTTTGCAAAGTTCTATCTTTTTTTGCAATTGGGAAAATACTATTTTTTGTACGTTGACGATAGGTTTTTCCTATGGCTAATAAAATAGAAGGATATGACTTTACAACAGTTGAAGTATGTTGTTGCTGTGGCGGATACTCGGAACATAACAGAGGCAGCCAAGCGCGTTTTCATTTCTCAACCAAGTTTGACAGCGTCTATACAGGAACTTGAGAATGAGATGAATATTACTATTTTTAATCGATCCAACAGGGGAGTGACGATAACCAATGAAGGCGATGAGTTTTTGTCGTATGCGAGGCAAGTGCTGGAACAGGCTTCATTGCTGGAGGACCGATATAAAGGTGATGCAGGTGGAAATACGATATTTTCAGTGAGTTGTCAGCACTACTCGTTTGCGGTGAATGCATTTGTGGATGTTATTCGCAAATTTGGAGGTGACAAGTATGATTTCACGTTACGGGAAACGCAAACCAATGAGATTATTGATGATGTGGCGAAGATGAAGAGTGAGGTAGGAGTGCTCTATTTAAGTGGGAAGAATGAAAAGGTGTTGAAAAAGCTGCTGAAGAAAAGTAACCTTGTCTTCGAACCGTTGTTTAGTACTCCGCTTCATGTGTTCATGTCGGTTAAAAATCCTCTCGCGCAAAAGGAGAGTGTTACATTGTCTGATTTAACTCCGTATCCTTATCTCACGTACGAGCAAGGTGATTTTAACTCGTTCTATTTCGCAGAAGAGCCGTTGAGTGCTATCGATTTTGACTGTCCTCGGAACATCAAAGTACGTGATCGTGCCACGCTCTTTAATCTTTTGATTGGATTGAATGGTTATACGATTTGTTCGGGTGTTATCAGTACTGTCTTGAATGGAAGGAATATCATTGCCCGACCACTGGCTGTGAGTGATCAGATGACGGTTGGTGTTGTTACGCGCAAAGGCGTTCCTCTATCACGTTATGGTAGGGATTATATTGCAGCTATCCGCAAGCATTGCAAATGATGGAGAAAGCAGCTGCTTCAGAGATGTTCGCTGCTTTTTGATGTCAATAGTGAATGTCTATTGATAGTATTCTATTTTACGTAGTTCAATCCAATGTCTTGTTTTGAATGGATAGTCGTTAAAGACGGCGAATTGACTGATTTTGTCCGTTTTGTCCCAATCGTTTTGCCAGTCGATAACCATCTGCCATGATTCAATGTCATCAGCAGTGATATTGGTTTTGCTTTCTTTCTCTTGACCCTCTAGCAGACATAATTTGCCTTTGTAGTAGGTCTCTCTGCAAAGACGAACTGTCCAATTGCCGTGGTTGTCGCTGTCGATTGTGGTGAATGATCTGTAGTATAGGTAGGGATCACCATAACTGATTCCGCTCATTTCGTAAGATGCGAATACATCATCATTGTTTTTGCACATTACTTTATAACCATAATCTTCACCGCATACAGTATAGTATTTGATGAACCCATTCTCGTCATAGAAGTATCGGCTACCGGTTTTCACGTCTCCGCTTATGACGAGATCTCTAATTCGTTTGTTAGGATA
Organism: Paludibacteraceae bacterium; assembly: GCA_045113275.1. GTDB lineage: Bacteria > Bacteroidota > Bacteroidia > Bacteroidales > Paludibacteraceae > UBA1181. Next base: position 5,866 of record JBGUIU010000317.1, on the reverse strand, counting down.
TCGCTTAATTGTATAGCCTTTTTTGTCTTTAAGTTTCCAGTTGTTGTAGAATATGTTACCATCAATAAAGCCGCCAGCTTTGTCGTAGTTTGTATGTTCTGTGTATTTATATGCTTGAGTATTGAATGGCTCATATGTCAGCTCCCATGAATCATCCTTCATCATTCTTTTGGAGACATATGGACGAAATACGGTGTGAGTGGATTTGACATGTCCTCGCAAGTGGTTCATTTTCAAATCGGCAGAATAGAAAGCATCTTTCTCATCTGCCAGCAGATCAGGATGATACCGTAAAACATCAATTGTGGATGCACGACCTTTTGAGGAGTCACGTTTGAATCCAATTAGTTTTGTCTGTAAGCCATATAAGGTGGTGTCATAGTAATACTGAATGATAGAATCAGACATGCCTATGATGGATAATGAGTCAGATGAAGAGGCAGAGAGAGAATCCAATTCTACTGCATCTGTGTTAGCCTGTGTGTTTGTTTCATGACGGCAAGAAGTTGACAGAATTATTGCTAAAACTGTGAATATGAATGTGTTTCGTAAGACAAAAAATACCTTCATTTTATGATATGTTGTTTTATTGATAGAATAATCGTCTGAATAGTTTTCTAAGTGATTACAAAAATAAGAAAAAAAGTTATTTTACCAAGAATATTAGATAGAAACTAGGCGGAGATTGATTCGTATGTTTGTATAATATAAACATATTCATTATTTTTGCTTGTATCATTAATCGTGGAGTTCGTTGAATGTTTATGATGAATAAATTGTTGTTTGGAACTCAAATATATAGATAACGTTTTTTTTACAAGGTAATAATAGGATGAAGAGAAAAGTTATTCTTTGTTTTTTGTGCTTTTTAGGACTCAGTTCTTATGCACAGAGTGATAATGTTGATATGCCATTGGGCATGCGTATAGCAACTTTGCGTTATGCTGAAGTAGATATGCCTCAGGGAAATTTTTTGCCTGTATGGCAAAGTGACAAGTGTGGATTCTTGTCGTTGGAGGGTGAGGTTATTCTGCCTCCTACCTATGATAAGGATAAATCCAATGTTAAATATCCTGCAGATTACCGATTCAGAAATGGTTTTATGAAGGTTCTGAAAAATGGAAAATATGGATTCATTAATTCGGAAGCAAAAGAGGTGATTCCTTGTAAATATGATGATGCACGTGATTTTGCTGAAGGACGAGCTGCTGTTAAGATGGATGGCCTTTGGGGCTTTATTGATGAACAAGGGAAACTTGTTATCGAGGCGGGATACAAAGAGGTCTATTCATACTCTTCAGGAATGGCTGCTGTGGTAAATGAACAGGATTCTGTAGGTTTTATAGATCAGTTCGGACTGCTCACTATTCCTTTTTATTATGATAAAGTTGAGGAGATCGCGTTTGTTGATACATTGTGTTCTGTCAGAAAATTAGGTACGGAATTTACGATCAACAAAGTGGGTGAAAAGGTTGATGTTGCCCTTCCGAAGAAACGTGAGGCAGCTGTTCGAAACTATTCATCATCGAGATTAAATGTGACAGAGATGTATGAACAAGCACCTGTTATGTTTGATGAGTTGAAACCTTTCCAGAATGGATTCGCTGTGGTTATGCAGAAGAATCAGTCGGGCGGAAAGATGTATGGAATCTTGTCGTCCAAAGGTGAAATGATTGTTCCTTGTGAATACGATCAGATCGAAGGTCCTTATTCTTCTGTCGTTCAATATTTTATTGTAGAACGAAATGGTGCCTTGGGTGCTATAAAAACAGATGGTAGCAGTTTCCTTCCATGTGAATACGAAAAGGTGTTCCCTAATGGTACGCAATTGATTATGGTACAGAAGAATGGATTAAAAGGATTCGTAGATAAAAAAGGAACTGTTGTTGTTCCATGTCAATACGAAAATGCTGCGGAATTTAATGCTTCTGTTACCGGCGTGGCAGTGCGGAAAAAAGATAAGATAGTCTGGAATTTTATCAATCAAAAGGGAGAGGAAGTGTCCACACCTGAGTATGAAGAGATCTTGCCATTCTGCAATGGCGTGTGTCCTGTAAAGAAAAAGGGTAAATGGGGCTTTGTGGATGAACAGATGAAGCCATTCTCTTCCTTTAAATATGATTATTCTTTTTCAGATGTTAGAGAGAAATGGTCATATCAGTGGTCTAAATCCGATTTGATTCCAGTCTCAAAAGAAGGAAAGTTTGGTTATATAAATAAGACGGGTAAGGAGGTGATTCCTTGTCAGTACGAAGATGCTTTGGCATTTACTAATAGCGGATTGGCACGAGTACAAAAAGGCGGAAAATATGGATTCATAAATGAAAAAGGTGTGTTGGTGATCCCTTGTCAATATGAAAAAGCGACTTCTTTTAGAAAGGATTTCGCAGTGGTGACAAAATCAGGCGTGAAATATACGTTGGATAAAAATGGCGTAGAGAAGCGAAACGAGAATGTCACGGAAGAGACGGAGGTCCTTTGCCAGATACAGGTTGTAGAAAAAAACGGATTGTATGGTATCAAAGCAGATGATGGAAAGATGTTGACTGCGTGTGTGTTTGATCAGATAGAATCATTTGAGGCTGGTTATGCTCCAGTTAAGATTGTCAATCGTTGGGGTGTGATTGATTGCTCGGGTAAGATCGTCGTTCCATGTTTATATGATGATGTGAAATACAATGGAGAAGGATTGTTCTCTGTGAAGGTGGCGGGAAAACGAGGCGTGATAAATGCCAAAGGACAATCTTTGTTGAAAGGAGATGCCAAAATGGTGAAATGGATGTCGTTGAAAGAAAAGAATATCTCAGTGGCACCGATTCAAGAGAAGTAAGATAGAGCTTATATTGTTGCAGTAGAAAGAAGACTCTTCCCGCAAAAGAAATTGTCGCATATAATTTGTTGAGATAGAATAAAATTTTATTTTTGCGTTCTAATTTTAGTTAGGAAGATTCGAAATTTTAAATTTATTAGTTTGAAGAATTATGGCAGAAGTTAAAGAATATTTCAAAGCGGCAGAAGATAAGATGACGCAAGCAATATCTCATTTGGACGATTCATTAGCACATATTCGTGCAGGCAAGGCGAATGTGCGCATTCTGGATCCTGTTCGTGTTGATTATTATGGAAGTATCGTTCCGTTGTCGAATGTGGCAACTATCACGACTCCAGACGCACGTACAATCAGTATTCAGCCTTGGGAAAAGAAGATGATTTCTGAAATAGAAAAAGCCATCATGAATTCTGAGGTTGGAATTACTCCAGAGAATAATGGTGAGATCATCCGTTTGTCTATTCCTCCTTTGACAGAGGAGCGCCGTAAGACATTGGTAAAGCAAGCTAGAAACGAGGGTGAGGATGCAAAAGTTAGTGTACGTAATGCACGTCGTGATGCAATCGATGGATTGAAGAAAGAGATAAAGAATGGCTTGTCTGAGGATTCAGAAAAAGATGCTGAGGGTGAAGTTCAAAAGATTCATGATCGTTATATCAAGAAGATAGAGGAACTTTTGGAGGCAAAGGAAAAAGAAATAATGACAGTCTAATTTTCCCCAATGATTGGTCTGATAGTAAGAAATACGGGAAGTAGTTATTTGGTGAGAACAGCGGACAATACGTTCGTTGAATGTAGAGTGAAAGGTAATTTCCGTATTAAAGGCATAAAGAGTACGAACCCGGTTGCTGTTGGCGATCGGGTTTCTTTTGAGGTGATGGCGGATGGTATAGGGTGGATAACAGACATTGAAGAACGGAAAAACTATATCATACGACGACCAGCAAATTTGTCAAAACAGCTTCATATCATTGCATCTAACGTAGATCAATTGATGCTGATTGTGACCGTCAATCATCCTGAGACATCAACGGTATTTATTGATAGAGTCTTAGCTACGGCCGAAGCGTATCAGGTACCTGCCACGGTCGTGATTAATAAAATCGATTTATATACGGAAGAGGAATTGGATTACATGAAGGCTCTTTCTGTGTTATATGAATCGATTGGATATGAGGTGTTGGGGATCTCTGCGAAGAACGGAACGAATATTGACAAACTATTGTCGATGTTGAAGGGAAAGACAACATTGTTGTCAGGCAATTCAGGCGTTGGAAAATCATCTATCATAAATATTCTGTCATCGGGTGAAGTGGCTAAGACAGGTAATATATCTGATGTGCATAACAAGGGAATGCATACGACGACTTTTTCTGAGATGTATGAGATTGATGCGGATAGTTACTTGATAGATACACCGGGAATCAAGGGATTTGGAACGATTGATTTCCAAAAAGAGGAAGTAGGACATTTCTTCCCTGAGATATTCAACTATTCGAAGGATTGCAAGTTTGGTAATTGCACACATATTCATGAACCAGGATGTGCTGTGCGGAAGGCATTGGAAGAACACTTGATAAGTGAGTCTAGATATACAAGTTATTTAAGTATATTAGAAGATTGTGAAGAAAGTAAGTATCGATAAGCCGTGCAAATCACATTTGATAATTTTCGAAATATAAAGTATCTATTCTCTTTGGTGGCAGTCTGTATTGTCGCTCTATCCGTTTATTTCACTAATAAACTGGCGGATGATATGGCGGCAGAAGAACATCAGAGGATTGAATTGTGGGCTGAAGCTACGCGTCTGCTGGTCACTGATGTGACAGGTTCTGATTTCTCATTTATTTTGAAAGTGATCGAGGAGAATCATTCCATTCCTGTGATGATTGCAGATGCAGATGACGATGTGATTTCTTATCGAAATATTATTATTGATACGCAGGATACAGCCTCTTTCCTGAAAGATAAATTAAGTGAGCTGAAGAACGGACATGAACCGATTGTGATGAAGCTGGATGAGGATTTCTATCAGTATCTGTATTATGATGATTCTATCTTGCTGAAGAAGTTAGCGTTTTATCCTTATGTGCAGGGGGGTATTATTGTCGTATTCTTCTGTGTACTTTTCTTCTTCTTTGCGAGTGCTAAGAAATCGGAGCAGAACCGTTTGTGGGTGGGATTGTCAAAAGAGACGGCCCATCAGTTGGGTACGCCTATTTCATCGTTGATGGCATGGATGGAATTGATCAAAGAGGGTACGATCATGGATGATATGATTCCAGAGATGGAAAAAGATGTGAACAGACTGCAGGTGATAGCAGAACGATTCTCTAAGATTGGATCTGTGCCAGAATTGACCCCTGTATGTTTGAACGATGTTGTGGATTCAACGCTGACTTATATGCAGAAACGGACATCTAGTAAAATCATCATATCTTCTGTTTATACCAATACGGACGGCCCATTGTATGTGATGATGAATGCACCTCTTTTTGCCTGGGTGTTGGAAAATTTATGTAAAAATGCAATCGATGCTATTACAAAGGAGGGACGAATAACAGTGTATGTGACGAAGGAGAATAATGATACGGTATGCGTTGATGTTCAGGATACAGGAAGGGGAATCCCTAAATCAAAATTTAAGACAGTCTTTAATCCAGGCTTCACAACGAAGAAAAGAGGGTGGGGATTAGGACTCTCGCTGGTAAAACGCATTGTCGAAGAGTATCATCATGGTAAAATCTTCGTGAAACAATCAGAAGTAGGGAAGGGAACCACCTTTAGAATCTTGTTGCAAGGGAAATGATTAAGAGAGGTTGTGATCGCTCTTATGACTGTAACCCACTCTTCTTGGCAAGTGTTGTGTGCAGAATGAAATCGAGACGGAACGAACACAATTCTTTTGTGTGATTAGGAAGAAAAAGAAGGAATATTTATCTAAGAGCGTTGTTTAATAGATTGATATATAATAATTTAGATTGTTTTTTGGATATTTTTTATAAAAAATGCCTGCTGAAAGGGATTTTGTATTGG
>JBGUIU010000316.1:0-3198 GCA_045113275.1 Paludibacteraceae bacterium | reverse complement strand
TTGGACGATGACAAAGAGCCAGGCAAGTGCATGGTGACTGGCAAGCCATCTAAATGCAGAGTGTTATTTGCAAGATCATATTAATTTCCATATCACAAAGCGTTGGAGCAGACTGTTCCAACGCTTTCTTTTTTCGAATATACCATGAAAAGAAGTTTTTTGTTTTCTATCCTATTTCTATCCACGCTGCTATCATATGCGGGAGTGAGGTCATTGTATGAGCCTACAACATTAGATTCGACTCCATCTGTCATTTTAGATTCGACTCCATCTGTCATTACGGTATACATAAAGTTGGCTCCCCAACATACACTTCCTTTGTATGATGACTATGAAAGAGCAGAAAACAGAACACTCTATTTTTCTCCAAATACAACAACGTTTGTAAGAGATGCGGAATACTTTCTACCCTACACCAAAGGATATACCGCATTGGGATTTATTTTCAATCCTTCTTTTCTTTACAAAATAAACGAAAAAGCAAGCATACGAGCAGGTATTCATCTCATGGCATTCGCTGGCGACCACAAAACCATTCGGAATGTATCCCCCATTCTATCCCTGACATTTCAACCAGTCAAATGGTTGACACTGACAGGAGGTACGCTAAATCCCGGCATATATCATTATTTATACGAACCCATGTATGATTTCGATCGCTTCTTCTACGACAATCAAGAGATGGGATTATCCGCAAAGGTCATCACAAAATATTGGTTTTCAGATATGTGGTGTAACTGGGAGGACTTCATTATCCCAGGATCTGATTTTCAAGAACGATTCACCTTCGGATGGATAAACAACTTCCATACATCTGAGATAGCACATAAAGTAAAAATCGACATACCCTTCCATCTCATGATGAACCACAGAGGAGGACAAATTGATGCAGTGGAAGACACCTGCATTGAAACACTAATGAACATAGCAACAGGAATCAATGCAGATATAAAGATAAAAAATAAGATTATAATCACCCCCGACATACCATTCTTCTTTTTCTCAAATCGTTCCAATGAAGAACATATTCATACCCACTATCAAAACGGCTATGGTATCTATCCACAGCTATGCGTACAAAACAGAAGATTTAAGCATCATTGGAAGGTCAATGCAGGATATTGGTATGGCAATAAATTCATATCAGGAAGAGGAAGTTACCTTTTCCAATCGAGGTCTTACTTTGACGAAGCATTCGAACGACAATATAGACACCTGATCACAGGAAAAGTTTCCTACATTTATCATTACAAGAAATTCTCTTTTGGCGGAGAGTTCCAACTCTATTATGATACCGACGAAGCATCCACAGACATATCGGCCGGCATCTATATGCGTTTCGAACAACTCTTTAAGATTCACACATTCAAAGAAAAAGAAAAAGAGAAAATAGGATTCTTGGGGTTATGAAACACATACTTTCACTACTTATCTTACTGAGCTTATCCGCACAAGTATTTGCCAAAGAGAAGCAACGCGTGACTGAGCAAGGCTCCTCCCTCTTCTATCGAAGTTGGAGATACCCCGTTGTTCCTGACGGAAAAGAAACAGAAGTAGAGAAAGATACACTGCCATCAGACACGCTGCCCGCCATAAGTGAAAAAACGGAAACCCTCCTGGTGGATTCACTACCCGCACTTCCAGATTCCTTGAATCAACAAATCGACACGTTGGTTCGTCATCCACAGGAACTGACAGAGGGTCCGGACGACAACACGAAGAGAGATTCAATGAATGTTGCATCACCGAAAGATGGTCCAAGGGTAGAGTTACCCGACATCAACACCTGCATAGTCTATTTCATTTTTGATCAAGACAATTTCATCACCGATTATAGTGCAGAGTTTGACACCATCATGCGATTCATCGATTATCACAAAGGGAAAAACTTTGATGTGATTGGGCATACGGATGAAAGAGGAACGGTAGCCTACAATCAGAAGTTATCAGAACGCAGGTCGAAGAAGGTGTACGATGTTTTGGTGCGTCGAGGCGTAGATCCAAGACGCATGAAGATGATTGGACGCAGCGAATTAGAATTAGCCATTCCACATGCAAAGAATGAGAGAGAACATTTGTTGAACAGAAGAGTGGAAATAAAAGTACGTCAAGAATGAAAAAGAGATTAGTGACCATACTGTTTGTCCTTAGTTGTCTGTTCTCCGCAACAGCACAACAAGATTTCTTTTTCACGCAACAAACCTTCTCCAGGGGAAACATCAATCCAGCAGGAGTAGGAAACACGGGAGATGTAGATTTATTTCTATTAGGACGATTACAATGGTTAGGGGTAGACAACGCACCCCACACAGTCTTATTCAATGCGACAAATTACTTCCAGAAGATTCAATCAGGAGTCGGGCTATCATTATCATATGACGCATTAGGAATAGGTCACAGCACGACAGAGATTAAAGCCGAATACTCATATCAAATTGATTTGAACCCCAACTGGATACTCTCGATGGGTATATCAGCAGGAATGTTTTTAGGCGTATATGATCCATCAGCCAACACATTAGAACAGGAAGCAGAAAGGATGGAAAAAGAGAAACTTCAAGCAGGGAAAGAGAAAGAGATCACACCTAATTTCGATTTGGGATTTGAGCTCAACTCAAGGAATTGGACTCTGGGTGTTTCCTGTACACATATACAAAACAATGCCTCCACATCCTATTCCTCTGACCGGCACATCTATGCCTACTCTATTTTCACGCAACAGATAAATGGATTATGGGATTTGATGATAGATTTAGGGTATATGAATCGTAACAAAGTACATTTAGCCGACCTGGGAGTTCTAGCATTTTATAATCGTCTTTTTTGGGGTGGATTTTCTTGGAGACCTGATTTAGTCAATGGATGTAACCCATCATACCTATCTGTTTTAGTAGGATTTGAATACCACATAGTTCGTTTCGGTTATATCTACGAATGTGGATTAGGCACACGAAGCACACTACCTAGCAACACACATGAAGTACTCCTTTCGTTCAGGATACCAAAGAAGGAAAAATCTATTGATTAATATTTATCAATATTAATATATTTTTATAATCTACAATCAAAAAATTTATTCATTCTAACTATCTCTTAGGCAAAAATTAAAATTTAACGTATATTTATAACTTAAAATCATAAATAGGGAGAAATATCTAACTTACTAAAAAAGAGTAGATTATGAAACAACTTAACGCT
>JBGUIU010000315.1:0-4127 GCA_045113275.1 Paludibacteraceae bacterium | reverse complement strand
TATACAGAGATTAGAATCCGCCACTTCAAAAAGGATTGGATTAACAACCGTAATGAGGAAGAGAATCTGCTGATTACTCTTGGGCTGTTGTTTGCACGAGGCCTGTCTGAGGAACTAAACGTGGAGCGCACGGATTTGGACTTCACGATAACTCCAAATGGTCACATCTGTATATTCGACGCTAATCCAGGCGGTTCTGGTTATTCTAATCAGTTGGCCGCAATGGATTTGTTGAAGTCTGTGATTGAGCGTTCACGCTTAATCATTGAAGCCGCAGAACAGTCTGGTAACAAGGAAGCTCTGATTGATAAATTCACGCTCCACTATGTCAACCACATCGACATTCAAGCTGCCAAAGCATGGATAGAAGAAGAAAGAGCTGCACGAAAGGTGCTTCCCGATCCTGTAAAGACTGTCTTTGGCGACAGTGTTACTGAAACATCGCTTGCAAAAATGCAGCGTGCATTCATCACCTCACAGAACGAGTCTGTACTCTTTGTGGATGATGACTACGACCACTGGGAGTATGAAGGTACCGATCATTGCTGGAGAGGACAGTTCTTGAACTACTTTGCTCCTCACGGACAGCTGACATCTTTCTGTGTAGCAGAATGCTCAGACCGGAAAATGAGTGAACCGATACGTGATATGGTACGCTCAATAAAAGGATGGGCAAATGAGGTTTTACATATCAAAAATCCGTTTGCAGGAAATGGTCTTTATCCGTTGGCATATATTGATGGACGTTTGTACTTTACAAACAACCCCAACCATATTACCCTTAACGATAAGTGGGGCAATGGCACCATCTATTATATCCGGACGAATAACTTTGCCGCAACCGCTGACTTCATTGACACATCAATAGAGGAAAGCACAACAAAGATATTCAAGTTGACTGATGGCGATGCAACGAATATCAAGACTTCTGAACTTGGCAAGCTTATCAGAAGCAAGTCGGGCCATTTGGTTGATGACTTTATCAGCCATTGCAACAGTCATGAGGATGAAGAAGTAAGGGTATGCTATCAGGACGAGCACATGAAGAGCATCCTATCGATAATCCTGACGCTCCAGACAGCTGGATATTTCATTAAGGAAATTGGCAATCCATTCTCTATGGAATTCAAACTGGAGCGATACGACTCTGATAGCGGCAAGTGGGACAGCATGACTGCCAATCTGCCATCATCATTCTCGAAACAGTTGCCAAACGAAAGGAAGATTGGTCGAGATGAATGGCTTGAAACACTTGCTAATAGTTGGGCCGAAGATATGGACTACGACGAACAGATTGAAGGAACCGTCTTACCCATTTGTTCACAGCCTAAGAATACCCTCACCCACTGGCGAGTATTGTCATTCGAATGTGCTGGGAAACGTCTAAGTATCTATCCAGACGGTGGTTTAATGAACGGCTGGTCAATCTACAATGCACCAGGTCGGTTCCATCGTTATGATACGGCTACAATTACCCACGACACAGAGATAGACCTCTGTCGGAATCAAGAGATTAAGTTTGACGTAATAATTGAAGATTTCTAATGGCCGATAGTATTCGATTAGATAAATATCAGAAGCTGGCACTCTCCAACGCGAAGAGTGGTGAAAGCTTATTTATTACTGGTAAGGCAGGAACAGGTAAGACTCGTCTGCTTCTTAGGATTTATAATGAATTAACAAAGCAGAAAAAAGTGGTAGCTGTCCTTGCTCCAACAGGAATAGCTGCGGAAAATGCAAAAGGTTTCACGATGCATAATTTCCTGAGGCTTCCGCTGAAACCTTATCTTCCTGAGCATAAAACAAATCCCGGACTGTATCAGTTATCTGAAGGAGTAGAACGTATAGTGAAGGAATTGGATGTGCTCATTATTGATGAAATTAGCATGGTAAGGTGTGACATGTTGGATGCAACAGATATGATACTCCGACATTACAGGAAAAGTCGGAAGCCTTTTGGCGATGTACAGCTAATCATGTTGGGAGACTTGTTTCAGCTATGTCCCGTCGTAAAAAGTGAAGATTGGGAAACTTTAGAAAAGTACTACCCATCTCCCTATTTTTTTAGTTGCTATGCTTTGAAGAAGTTGAAATATCGTGTATTAGAACTGAATAAGATTCACCGTCAAGAGGAAAGAGATTTTATAAACTTTCTTAATAACATCAGAACAGCTAACGTTGAATTGAAAGATATTTCCATACTGGATAGCCGAATAGATACTGCCTATAAACCTAAAGTCAAAGACAACGTTGTCTGTCTTATGACTCATAGATACTTAGCCGACCAATGGAATGAAGAAATGTTTCAACAGCTGAAGACCAAGCTGTGGTATTTTGAAGGTGACAAAAGTCGAGGATGGTATGGAGAAAAGCTTCCTGTGGAGAAAGATCTATATTTAAAAGTTGGGTCTCGTGTTATTTTTGTAAGGAATGACAACGAAAAAGAGCAATATAAAAACGGTACAATGGGATGGGTAACGAAACTAAGCTACAACTGTATCACCGTCACTAAAGACGATGGAAAGAAAGTTGAAGTTAGCAAGGCAACATGGTACCAGTATGACTATTTTGTAGACGAGAAGACAAAAACTATATATACACAGGAAAGAGCACATTATACACAGTTTCCTATAAAATTAGCATGGGCTGTCAGTATTCATAAAAGTCAAGGTCTTACGTTTGATGAAGTTGCGATAGATGCATCCAAATCATTTGCTTTTGGACAAGTCTATGTGGCTTTAAGTAGGTGCCGTACATTAGAGGGCATACACCTTATTTCACAAATTCCATATCAGAAAATCATTGTCGACCCTATAGTTATTAAATATAGATCCTGCATTGATGAAAATGGGTATGTCAAACTTCCACGGAATCTAACAGCAATTAAATATGAGAAGAAACCCCTCCAATTAAATGTAAGAAAATCACGTTTTTGGAAAATATATAATGAGGAGTTGAAAAATTATACTCATTCTATAGATGAGCTATATCTTGCTAAGCAATTCTTTGCCTACAACAAAGATAAAATCTGCGTTCAGGACACTTTCAAATCTATAGAAAAGGAATGGAACTATTGGGAATCTTACGATGGTCATTGCCCATTTATTCAGAGGACATATCGGAAAGTGGGCTTCTATTGTTCATCCGAAGATTTATACATTGATGCCGACATTGAGGGAAAAACGGAAGTCTATTTGAACAAAAATGGCAATTGGGCATTTAAATTTAGGATTGGAAAAATTAATGGCCTTTATTGAGATGTCAATTGAAGTTACCAGTTAAATAAACGTCTGATACTCCAAGTTTCGTTGAATTGAAATCAACTGCGTTCAATTATTCAAAGAATAACAATATCGTAAATAGATAGTATAAATATGGAAGTAACAAATCTGATAACAAAAGCAATAGGTGAGATCCTTGATGGACGATATTTTGTCATACCATCGTATCAGCGTGGCTATAGGTGGAAAGGAAAGCAGGTCGAAGACTTGCTGAATGACCTGTACACTTTTGCCATAAAGCCCGACCATCAAGAACGAGAGTTCTATTGCCTTCAACCTATCATTGTTCAGAAACTTTCTGACGATGACAAGGTCAAATATGGCTGTCCGCCAGATAAAGAGGCGTGGGAAGTAGTTGATGGTCAACAAAGACTGACAACTATATATATTCTTCTTAACTATATATTGAAAAAACGTCTGCGTTACGATGACGATACCTTTATGGAGGATTATGGGAAAGAATTGTTTCACTTAAAATACGAAACTCGTGAAAACTCTGATGAGTTTTTCACCAATATGGATGTGAGTATTGCTGATGCTGAAAACATCGACTATGCCTATATTATCAATGCATACAATCATATTGATGATTGGTTTTCAAAAGACGATGGTGCTTTAAAGATATATAACCGTCTTCCGATGGAAAAACGGCCTGGTCTTTCAAGCCCCAAGAAATTTGCTGAAAGTATTCTAAATATCCTGCTCAACGCCAAAGGTGCCAAAGATCCATCCGTTCAATTTATATGGTATCAGCTTGGTGATGATGAGAACTCACAATCCAAGAAAAATGCCATAGAAGAGTTTGTACGAATAAATAACGGAAAGATTGCATTAACAAATGCCGAG
>JBGUIU010000314.1:0-5090 GCA_045113275.1 Paludibacteraceae bacterium | reverse complement strand
TTTTCATTTCTCCCTATGGTCTCAGGATCGCTACTGCGGCAGACTGGTTCTTCGTTTCGGATACGAGGATGCCACCCACGAGTATTCAAAAAAGATTTATGATTTCTTTAACGTGATAGAACCAAAGGTACCCACTGAATCGGTCGATTGACTGAACTGCGCGGACTTTGAGACTGATATTGAGCCCATGCCATTCTGCATGACCTATGTATGATCAGAAAATCCTGCAGCGGAAATCCGTTGCAGGATTTTTTTGTAAGACGGTTCAGATATGCTCTGAGCAGGAATTACTGATCGTCAGTTATGTCCCCGGTTCTGGCCTCAAGAGCGTTTATCAGTACATCCGGAGGCAGTCCCACGGAAAATCCTCTCTGTCCTCCGCTTACCAGCATTTCAGTGAGGCTGAGTGCTCTGTCTGACACAAGTGTAAGTGTTCTTTTTTTCTGTCCGAAGGGACTTATGCCTCCGCACACATACCCGGTTAGTCTTTCGGCATCTGCAGGTTTTACCATTTCCGCATTTTTAAGACCTGCAAGCTTTGCGGCTCTTTTGAGGTTGAGATTGCAGTTTACCGGAATGACCGCAGTGACATAGGTTTTTTCATGATGGATCAGCAGGGTCTTAAAAACCTCATTCTGAGCCCTGCCAAGCTTGGTTGCAGCCATGTGCCCGAAATCTGATTTCGCATCGCATTCATATTTGTAGGTATTGTAACTGATACCGTTCTTGTCCAGAAATTTTGTTGCCGGCGTCATCATTGTAATATGTCCTCTGCTGTCCGTTTAATGTGTACATGATTCGAATTACTCTGCCTGAGGTTCTTTCCATTCATGTAAAATATCCTATACTTTACCGCGTTGAACTTAAAAATCAATAACTATATTCAGATTAAACGCACTGTTTCGGTAATATGATGAGTGACAGGTTTATATGCTGGACAGTCCGATCAGTCTTTAAGTCCTATCCAATCCAATATACTGAGCAAAATTTTTGTAAACGGGAAGTGCTGGATTTTCCTGCTCAGAAGTTCATGGAAAATATCATACAGGTTATGGCCTGAGATATTCTCTGTTATGCTGTTATAAACATATACGATTAAGTGGCAATCGAGGCTGATGCATGAGTAAGTCCGGATAAACTGCATGAGCGAATGGCAAGTGTTTCAATTAGGGCTGAAGATTTATTTCTTAATTCTGACGAATACCTAAATACAACATGCTAAGTATTATAGTTTAGCGCTCTGACTGCCACGATATCATATACCTATTTCAGCAGGTCCAATAAAGTATATTTGCTTCTGGTTTTGTGTTTTTCATGGTACAACTTAATTGCTCTTACCAATTTTTCTGGCGTATCGAAATAATCATATATATCGTCCATTTTTTTATTATATTTTAGGTTGGATATATACTGCTTACAAAAATTACTGGGTGTGAGATTAGATTTAACCTTGCAATACTCCTCATACATGTTTTCATTACATATAATAAGCATCTCAATTTCAGGAGAAGTAACAATATTAACTATCTCAATTTTTTCCTTGTATGGCTTGCTAACATTGAAATTTTCATTATCTCTGTCTAATACTCGTATAACAGAGATTTTACTATCAAATTGCTTTTTCAAATATTGTTTTTCAAAATCAGCTGCTTTTCTGCAACGAAGAATTTCCTCTTCAAGAAGATCTTCTTTTGAAAAAATCAACAGATCATGAGACAGTAGAATATCCATTATTGCGGTCTCTGCACCACCTTCACAAATACATGCAATATATTTGGATAATTTTAATTTATTTTTCATCTGAGTCCTTCTTACGGTGATCATTATATGCATGAATCATGGACTCATATGATTTCTTCAGTGCTATATATGACTTGTATGAAGGAGCTGTACCTGTTTGAGTTCCACTCTGGTAAACATCACTCTTTTTCATATCGTTTCTTTTCAGAATAGAACTTAGATTTGTGACAGTTATACCGTCATAATTATTTGTAATATATATATTGTCATTTCTGTCATTTTCATCTAAAAGCTCAGGGTAATGAGTAGAATATATTAAAGTTCCTCCATTTTTATTGAATTTATGGTTTTTAAAAAATCTTATAATTGTACAAATAATCTCTTTATTGAAATGATTCTCCAATTCATCTACTATCAGATAGCCTCCTTCCCAGAAAGTTTTCAGAGCAAAGGCGAATACCCAAATTCCTTTTAGAGTACCTGACGATAAATATTTAATCAGATGCGTAGGCTCAATTAACACCAATTCATCTTTTCCCCTAAACTTTAAATGAATAGAATTCTGTTTGTCTTGCTCTAATTTTAAATATTCTATTGAGGGATCCAGATACGTAATTACTTCTTTGGGGATAATCTTCACAAGATGGGGTAAAGCAAATAGTCCATTAGAATCAGTCAATGATAGAAGCTCAGTAAAATCAGGAGCATCATCGTCTTTCTTATTTTTTGCAATTATGATACTGCTGTCATCAGGCAAAAAAGAAAGTAAGTCCACATTATCTGGTGCGTTTCTATCCCATATCAGCTTGCCATCATCAAAATCAAGTAAGTTACTACGAGTAGTTTGGCTTGAAACCTTTTTAGACCATAATTTTTCGAATAAAATCTTATATACAGGTTGTCCCTTGCTATCCCTATTTGTGAATGAAATTGTTGTTTCAAGCTTGCAGATCTCTTCTGTCTTTTCTGAGTAAGAATATATTCTGAAGGTAACGTTATTAGCCTGTCCTAATATGCTTCTTACGGATATACCGTTAATTGGACTACCAGAAAGTAAATTCAGAACAAAAATAATAACCTTTAATGTAGAAGTTTTTCCTGATGCATTGATTCCCGCAAAAACGTTTGTTGTATTAAGAAAAACTGTTGAAAATAGAGGATAAAGAAAGTCCCTCTGATCTTCAGAAACTCTTTGTTGTGCATAAAAGCAGATATCAAGTTTTTCTTGAAAAAGAGGCAAGCCTTCAACAACAATTCTTAGAAGCTTCATAATCATTACCTTGTATGGTTAAAAACGAATATGTCGTGTTTAGTACAAACTGTTATCAATATATTAGCATATTATTTGTTGTTATCAACAAAAAATATGTTTATAACAAGAAAGGTTGAAGATTTCTACTTTTCAATAAGTGGATGCGTAGGAAGAAATTCGTAATGATAATGTTGTTTTGCAGATTAGATCCAGAGTGGATAACATAAGATGCGTATGCTCAGACAGAGTGGATATACGGGCAGAATCTGACATGTGCTGTTTCTCCAAATCAAGACATTACAAAAAAAACAGAAGACATCAGATGATGTCTTCTGTTTTTCTAAATACTGTTATACGCTGATACTCAGATTAATAGCCCTTTTCATCGAGCTTTCTATACTTGTCACAGCCTTCCTGATTTCCTAAATCACATGCCCTGCCGTAATATTCTTTAGCCAGAGTCTTGTCCTGATCAACGCCCATTCCGTTGAAGTATAGAACACCGAGGTTTGAGCAACCCTGATCATACTTCAGAGTGCAGGCTTTTTCGAAGTAATTCTTTGCCTCTTCGAAGCTCTGTTTTATACCATGTCCGGTTTCGTAATAGATTCCGAGATTGTTACATCCCATGCCTCTGTCTGCCTGATTTGAATTACAAACCTTTTCATAGTATGAACTTGATTCCTGAAAAACCTGACTGTCTTCATCAACAAACTCGTAATTCTGAGTGGTAGAAGCACAACCGGTTACGACTCCTGAAATCATCATTGCAGAAATGAATAAGTATGATTTTACGCTATTTATGTTTTTCATGTGTTTGGTCCCGTTAATGAAGAAGTAATTAAGATAATTCTGATCCCTACTGTCGAACTGCGTGACGCGGATCATGTTGTTAATATGATTATTTACTTCATTTACTTGTAATTATAACACGTGATTAACAAAAAATAATCTTTTTGGTGTATATATTGCACATTTTTGTATAAATAATACAAGAATATAACACATGTGCTAAACAAAACGTGATACATGTCACCATGATAAATATCCTGTGTGACCATATTAATGTGATTTTTGTTAAAAACGGGGAACTGACAGGACAGAATAAAGGTATACAAGGTATTTCGTTTTATTGAAATATCTGTGACTCCATAACGGAATGAAAAGTGACCAAGACTTTAATTATGCAAAAAAAGAGCCCTGTCTGTTCAGGGCTTGTGGCATCGGGAGCAGGAGTTAGTGTCGGGATTATCTGACCTTGACCTTAATTCCGTTGTTTTTCAGATACTTTTTAATGCCGCTAAGCGCAGGCTCGCTAATCATGTGTTCAATACGGCAGGCATCTCTGTCGGCAACCTCATCCGAAATGCCGAGGGTAAACTTAAGGAATGCTTCAAGATGCAGGTGTCTGCCGTAGATCTTTTTGGCCACTTCCTCACCTTTAGGAGTAAGGATGAGTTCGTTGCCGTCCCCTATTTCAAGATAACCTTTCTGCTTAAGAACATTCACCGCACGGCTTACGGATGCTCTGGATACGTTAAGGAGCCTTGCCAGGTCAACCGATCTTATCCAGTTTTTGGTTTTGCGGATAATAAGAATTGATTCAAGGTAGTTTTCGCCGGATTCAAGAAGTTCGGCAAAATCCGGAAAGTGAGAGCTGATCTCGTCATCTACAACCACACTCTTAAGCTGATGCTCCTTTATGTAGTTTTCGATGCCCTTTACGGTCTCGTCACTCACGACATGTTCGATTCTGCAGGCGTCCACCCCGGCCTGTTCAGGACTGATGCCTGCCGTGTCCGTCAGGAAGGTTACAAGACAGGTATGAATGTGCAGTACTCTGTCTGCTATGGTATGGCCTTCATCTGTTAAACTGATGTAGCCTTCCTCGCTGACAGTAACAAGGTTTCTTTCCTTCAGTATTCTGATTGCTCTGCTCACGGATGGTCTCGACAGGTTTAATTCCTTTGAAACGTCAACCGAACGCACGTGTTCCGCACGCGACACAAGTTTGTGTATCGTTTCAAGATAATTTTCCATCGATTCATGTTCAATATGACTGGACATACCAAAACCCTGTGAGTTAAAAATAAACTTC